>JADLCG010000204.1 GCA_020847355.1 Anaerolineales bacterium
CGTTCTGATTTAATGCGTCAGGCGCTGATGCTGGAAGGCTTAAACACCGACCAACTTGAAGCGCGCGGCGAAACGCGCATCGCTCAATTTTGGTCTTTACTGCTCTTTGGCGATTATCTCGCCTATTATCTGGCGATGGCTTATGGCGCGAACCCTGCGGAAGAAGAGTTGTTTATCAATTTGAAGGACGCTTTGCGCTAGCGGATTTTTCAACAGCGGACGAAAGTAAAATTGAGTTGGCGTCGTCTGAACGACACAACTCAATTTTTATTTGTAAGGAAGAGACGCTATGAATCAACCGCAAACTTTTTCCAAAGCCGATTTCTCAATCCACTCAGCCACAACGCTGGGTTACGTTTCGCTAACCGTCGCCAATTTAGAAAACCAGCTTTTGTTTTATCAACAAGCGCTCGGCTTCAAACTTCACTGGCGCGAGGGCAACCAAGCTGGGCTGGGCGCAGGCGGCGCGGATCTTTTGCATTTAACCGAAGCTCCAAATCTCAAAAAATATCGCGGCGCAACCGGACTGTATCACTTTGCGATTCTGTTTCCAGATCGCCGTCAATTGGCGCTCGCCATTGGACGTTTGTTTGCGCTGAAATATCGCAATTCGCCCACCGATCATATTATGACCAAAACCACGTACCTTGACGACCCTGAAGGCAACGGCATTGAGTTATATTGCGAATCGCCTGAAGACGGCACATGGACGTTGAAAGACGGCAAATATGAAACGCGCCGCGCAGACGGCTCTTGGAGCGATGGGCGCGAAGCGCTGGATGTAGAAGCTCTGCTCGCGCATTTACGCGCTGACGACCGCTTAGATACGCCCATTCCGCCTGAAACAAAACTGGGGCATGTGCATTTACACGTCCGCGATATTCCCGAAGCGCTGAATTTTTATCATAACCTGCTAGGCTTTGACTTGATGGGCTATGTTTCGGAAGCGCAGATGGCTTTTGTCTCGGCGGGCGGCTATCATCACCATATTGGATTAAATACTTGGCAAGGCGTAGGCGCGCCGCCTCCGCCCGCTGATGCCGTAGGCTTGAGATATTTCACCGTAGAGTTTGCCAACTCGGAAGCCCTGCGCGAAGTCGTTACCCGCGTGGAACAAGCCGGTCTGCCCGCCAACCAAACGGAACATGGACTCTTAATTTACGATCCATCTCAAAACGGCGTGATTTTGAAATTAAGCTAATCTCGCAACTTCAGAGGTTAGCGGGTTTGCGTCAAGATATAATCACGCTATGAATATCTTAGTCACCAATGATGATGGCGTTACGGCGCCTGGACTTTTAGCGCTTGCCCAAGAACTGCGTAAACTTGGCAAAGTGACTGTGTTTGCGCCCGATAAGAACTGGTCTGCCTCGGGACATGTGAAAACGATGGAACGCCCACTGCGCGTGAAAGAAGTCGCTTTGGCGGACGGAACTTCCGCTTTCACGTCAGACGGCGCGCCGTCCGATTGCGTCGCCTTGCCGCTATTGGGCTTGCTGAATGAAAAGTTTGATTTAGTCGTTTCGGGTATTAATCCAAATGCCAACATTGGACATGACGTCACCTACTCTGGCACGGTCACAGCCGCTATGGAAGCCGTGATCAATGGCGTAACCGGCATTGCCGTTTCGCTGGATTCGCCGGAGGGTTTCAAAGGCTTGTTAGATTATGCGACTTCTGCCTTTGCGGCGCGGCGCGTAGTTGAAAAAGTGATTGCCGCCGGCGCGCCGAAAGACGTTGTGATCAACGTCAATGTGCCGTACCTCAAAGAAAATGAACTAAAGGGCTTTATGATTACGCGCCAAGGATTGCGCGTCTATCGCGATGAGTTGATCGTGCGCGCAGACCCGCGCGGCAAGCCCTATTACTGGATCGGCGGCGAAGCGCCCACCGGCATTGATGAAGCCGGCACGGATTTCAGCGCGCTACAAGCCGGATATGTTTCGATCACGCCTTTACAATTAGATCTGACGGCATATACAACCGCCGACGCTTTAAGAAAATGGGAGTTTCAATGAGCTTTTTACAAAAACTTTTTTCCGGCGCAACTTCTTCCAGCCCCAAGCGCAATTATTATGTCTTCACGGTCAAATGCAAACGCTGTGGAGAAACGATCGAAGGGCGCATTGATTTGAATAACGATCTCAGCGTTGAATATGAAGGCGACACTGAAGTATATTACTCGCGCAAAACCTTAATGGGCGGCGGCAAATGCTTTCAGCGCATTGAAGCCGAATTCAAATTTTCCGCTAACCGCAGTTTAGTGGAACAACAAGCCCGCGGCGGCGATTTCATACTTCCCTAACTCAGCCATGCGGCGCAGCGTCTATATTTTTATCTTCGCTCTGGCTAGCCTTTTGGTTATTCAGGCTGTTTATTCTTTGCAATGGCCCATCGCGCATGATGAAGCCCCGCTTTTTTACGAAGCCTTTTTAATGCGTACTGAGGGGCGCGTTCCGTATCGCGATATTTTTGATTTCCAAATGCCCGGCAGTTATCTGGCTTATTATTTTCTCGGGCGCTTGGGCGGCTTTAACGCTTTCCGCATTCGCCTGCTAGACCTGACGATTTTAGGCGCGTTAATTGCAATTACATTCAACGCCCTGCGCCGCTTTGGAAAAATCCCCGCGTTTTTCGCCGGCGTTTTATTTGGCTTGAAATACTTGCAAGCCGGTCCGCTCTTAGCTTTACAACGCGAATACCTTCTGCTGATTCCAATCTCGTTGGCTGTGTGGATCGGCTTACGCGACTCGCTGACTAACCTACATAGATTTAGCCTCGGCTTGCTCTTCGGTTTAGCGGCTTTGATCAAACCCCACGCCGCGCTCGGACTCCTCCCGTTCCTGCTCTTTGACCTCTCGAACTTAAGCAAACAACCGAACATTTCCGCGATCAAAAGCCTTGCCCTCGCGGCTCTTGGTTTCGCGCTCCCGTTTGGGCTTATCGCCTTATGGTTAACTTGGACGAACGCGCTGATTCCATTTCTAACCATTGCCAAAAATTATTGGCCCCTTTACGCGCAAATCAACGGCGCGATGGAAGTTCATACGGGCGCAGAGCGGACGCTGGCTATTTTGGATCAGACGTGGCGTTTAGGCGACGAAGCGATTTGGTTAATCCCGGCTGGCTTGGGAGTTTATTTCAATCGAAATAAGCCGGCTTACTTATTAACCAGTTTGGCTTTGTGTTATGCAATTTATCCGGCTTTTTCAGGTCAATTCTTTCCGTACCACTATATTCCCTTTACCTATTTTGTGATTTTGTTGGCGTCCCTAGCGCTTACGAATATAGACGACAGCGCTTTGAGCGTTGGTCGTAAAATTCTCCCTTGTGCGGTTCTGGTCATAATTCTTGCTTTAAACGTCCGCTTATCACAAACTGTTTTCCGCCAAATGCAAAGACAACCGATTGCTTCAGCCCCTAACCGCGTTCAAGAAATTACGCGCTTTCTTGAACGGCGCGCTCAAACTGGCGATCTTGTTCAACCGTTAGATTGGACTGGCGGCGCGCTAGCGGCAATGCTCGCAACGCGAACGCATCTGGCAACGCCCTATGTCTTTGATTTTTATTTTTACCATCATATTTCTACGCCGTATATTCAATCCATCCGCGCAGATTTCATGACTCGCTTGCAAGAGTCGCGCCCGCGCTTTATGATTGAAGTAACTTCCATAGATAAACCCTGGGTCTCCGGTCCAGATACCTCGCGAGATTTCCCCGAACTGCGTAAGTTCATCGCCGAAAATTATGCGCTCGTAGTAAGCAAAGCGGACTATAGTATTTACGAAATAAAATAATGAATAATTTAAGGCGCGTTTCTATTTTTTATTTGCTACTTCCTTTCATCCTTTTTTGCTTAGGATGGTTAAGGCTCTGGTTTTCAATTCCGATTGTCTTATTTAGCCTCTTTGCCATTTGGCGTTTATTTAGAACGCCGCGCGCCGATTCTCAACCGCCACAGATCAATTATTCCACGTTACTTCCCGCGCTATTCATCAGCGGCGTTTGGCTCTTTTTCTCCGGCATAGGCGGCTATGCTTTTCAAAATTGGGATCATAACTGGCGTAACGCGGTCTTCCGTGACCTGATTAATTTTGACCTGCCAGTCTATTATTCCATGCCTGCAAAAGGACCGATAAAAATGCTGGTCTATTACGTTGGCGCTTGGCTTCCGGCGGTTTGGGCGGGTAAATTCTTCGGCTGGCAAGCCGCCAACTTTACGCTCTTCTTATGGAACTGGCTCGGCTTGCTATTGATTATTTTTCAACTTGGCGATTTGTTCAAAACTTCAGCGGTTAAATCCGCCCTTTTATTGATCTTCTTCAGCGGGATGGACGCGCTTGGCGTTTTGTTCTTTTCCCGCGCATATCCAACGCTTTTTCCGCCGTTTACGCACCTTGAATTGTGGAATGAAAGTTTGCAATACTCTTCCTTAACTACTCAATTGTTTTGGGTTTTCAACCAAGCCGTACCGAGTTGGCTGTGCCTTACGCTCATCGCTTCGGATGCGGAGAACGTTCGGCAAGATATACATTGGTTAATTTGGGCTTTGTGTTTTTTCTCTGCGCCATTAGTTGCAATTGGAATGTTTCCATATTTACTGATCAACTTTTTTAAGCATAAGGATTGGAGAGCGGCGCTTAAAAACATACGCCTCGACATATTGCTAACTAGCGGACTGATTCTGCTGATTAGCTTCTTCTACTTTTCAGCCAATACCGCCGCGCAAGAAAGAGGTTTCCAAAATATGCCGCTTGGAACTTTACTTATATTCTTTCTGTTGGAAGGCGGCGCGCTTTGGTTGTTACTCGTTTCAAAGGCTAAATTGCGCGATCCAGTTTGGGCGCTAACCGGCGTCTTGTTATTTGCGCTTCCGCTCGTCAAACTTGGTCACGGACAGGATTTTGCCATGCGCGCTTCGATTGCGCCGTTATTTTATTTAATGATGCTAGCCGGCAAAGCGCTTTTCAATCAACAAACTCCCCGTCCATTGCGCCTATTAATTTGCTTGACGCTTCTGATCGGCGCATTAACGCCATTGTACGAAATCAATCGTTCGGCTTATCGAACTTATCAATACTACTTCGTTTTGGATGAAACCCAACGCGCCGCGCCTTCCTTTGAGCGGGTGACACATCTTGAACCGGCGCTTGCGCCGGAAGATGAACACCCTAATTCATTAACTGCCGATGGAATTCCCACGCTTCAATTTATGACCGACGAGCTTTCTAAGAACTTTATTGCCAATGTGCGCGGCACATTCTTTTTCAAATATCTCGCTTCGCACTAGAAAGAGCTTTATGCCTGCCTTTTCCTCGCCGCCCAATCAGCAAAACTATTATGCAGAAGTCTGGATGATCGTCCGTCAGATCCCGCTTGGCAAAGTGGCTTCTTATGGACAAATTGCCAAA
>JADLCG010000205.1 GCA_020847355.1 Anaerolineales bacterium
ATTTCGGCTACGCCGCGCAACAAGACGGAGCAGAGCGCTTGGAATTACATCCCGAAGACGAGTATCATCGTTATCCATTACAACTCTACCATCATGTTGCCAAACATATCGAGTGGAAAAATGTCGAAGCATTGGAGGTCAGTTCGGGGCGAGGCGGCGGCGCGCACTTCATCATGCGGCATTTCAAGCCAAAATCCTATACGGGGGTAGATTTTTCCACGCGCGCAATTGAATTTTGCCGCAAACATTATCAGATGGATGGGCTGTGTTTTCATCAGGGCAACGCTGAAGCCCTCGCCTTTCCCGACAACTCTTTCGACGTGGTGGTTAACGTAGAGGCTTCTTTATATTATCCCAATATTTCTAAATTTTTCGCGCATATTAAACGCGTGCTAAAACCAAACGGTTTTTTCCTATACACCGATTTACGCTACACAGAAAAAGTGGAAGCTTGGCATCGGCAATTAAAAACACTGGGACTCAAATTGATCAAAGAGGAAGATATTACCGACAATGTGCTCAAAGCGCTGGAGCTAGACCGCGAGCAACGCATTCGCCTGATCAAAACCTACTCGCCAAGAATATTTCATAAAATTTTTTACGAGTTTCTGGGCTTGGTGCCAAACGCGCCGGCGGAAGGCGTGCCGCATTTGGATAACCGCAGATATTGGTATTTCGTCCTGCAAAAGGCGTAACAAACGTCACGAAAGAAGATGCGCAAAACGGCGCATCTTTTATTTTAGATAAAGCGGTTTACAATTCAACACATCAAAAATTCAGGAGCAGATCATGGAATTAACTGCGGATATTCGCGCAAAAGTGCTCAAATTTCAGGAGACTGAAATTACGGAATATCATATTTACAAGCGCCTCGCCCAGCGGATCAAATCCCCAGCCAACGCCAAAATTTTGAGCGATATGGCGGAAGACGAAAAGCGGCACTACGAAGGCTGGAAAAAATACAGCCAAACGGAAGTAAAACCGCGCTGGCTGGAAGTTTGGTTTTACTACATTATCAGCCTTATCTTTGGTTTTACGTTTGGCGTAAAACTAATGGAGCGCGGCGAGGAAGCGGCGCAGAAAAACTACGCGGCAGTTGCGCACGTCATTCCTGAAGCGCAGGTTTATCAAGAAGAAGAGAATCAACACGAGCAAAAACTGCTCAATCTATTAGGCGAAGAACGTCTGGAATACGCCGGTTCGATTGTGCTGGGATTAAACGACGCGCTGGTCGAATTGACCGGCGCATTAGCCGGGTTAACTTTAGCTTTGCAGAACGTAAAACTCATCGCGCTTTCAGGGTTGATCACCGGAATTGCGGCTTCGCTCTCAATGGCATCCAGCGAATACCTTTCTACTCGTTCCGAGGAAACGACGAAGAACCCGATCCGCGCCGCAATTTATACCGGCATTGCCTATATTGTCACCGTCGCGCTCTTGGTGCTTCCCTACTTACTTTTTGAAAACTATATTCTTGACCTGATCATCGTTCTGATTACAGCCGTAATCATCATCGCCGCCTTCAATTACTATATTTCCGTGGCTAAGGACGAATCCTTTCGCGACCGATTCCTAGAGATGGCTGGATTAAGTTTAGGCGTAGCGCTCTTTTCATTCATCATCGGCTACTTCATTCGGCAATGGCTGGGGGTAGAAATTTAGGACTCGCGTTGCGCGCTTAGCTAGAACTGGTCGGGGAAAAACCCCCCAAAGGTTCTAGCTTTTTTATTTAAAATTAACATATAATCCGAGACGGAAAGGCAGGCGTATAACCTATTTCAAATAGGTAAAATTTTACAAGCCATACTCATTCCAACATTCTAGATTTTAGAGGCAAAATATGAAAGCAAAGCTGTTCAATTTATTTAAAAGTAAAAGTATGCTCTCGGTATTTTTTCTTGCCATTCTCGTAATCCTGACCTACGCTCCAGTTTTTATGCAGGCGAACATCTTAGACGCATTTGTGCGCGAAGATCAAATCTATGAAACGCTCTCGCCAATTTATTTATTCATAACTTGTATCTTATTCCTCATTGCGTTCAAACGCTCCAAAATCAAACTAAATCTAAAAGATCCGTATTGGTTAAAGCGGCTGGCCTTCCTCGGATTGGCCTGTATGTTCTTCTTCGCTACAATGGAAGAGATTAGCTGGGGGCAACGCATCCTGCACATCGCCACCCCGAATTTAATCAAAGGCGTTAACGTTCAGCAAGAATTGACATTTCACAATTTAAACTTTTTTCAAGGCGAGCATGAGGTGGTTAGTTTCAGCAAACTAAGCCTGATCTTCACATTTACCATCGGCTTGTTAATTCCGCTCGCTTGTTGGCTCTACGAGCCGCTCAAGAAATTTGTCGTTTCAAAATTTCCAATCCTCCCGCTCCAGTATGGCTTCCTGCTACCCTTCAATTACATTGTTCAAAAAATATTAACTCGCACTCTGCCGCATTTCCCTTCCCTCTATCATCACCCAACCATGCCCATTCCGCAGGGCATTCACGAAATCCGCGAACATAATTACGAATTAATTTTAATGGTAGCTGTATTAGTTTATATCTGGCTAAAGCAAGATTTGAGTAACGAAGAGACCGAAGAAAAATAGACATTATCTGAAATAACCGTCCCGAAGGTTTTTTTTTAAGAAAATCAAAGGGAAAATACCAACCTTCGGGACGTTTTTCCTTATTACCGATAAAGTCTAATAATCAGAACTCTGCTCGAAGAAATTCCAAATCTCTAAAGCCTTGTTTCGCCGATTACGAATAGCGGAATGAGGCTTTTGCGTTTCATCGCGGCGGCAAAATCTCGGCGCTCAATTCATGCTATACTCTTTATAACAAGTTCGACGATCAACGCATTCAATATTTTCTGCGTCAACCATAAATGAGCGCATATAAATCTATCAATAAGAGAAAAACATGAAACAGAATCTGCATATCGTCACTTTAGGCGTAAAAAATTTTGAGGAATCTAAAAAATTTTACTCAGAAATTCTAGGCTGGAAAATCTCCAGACCTCAGGAAGGGATTGTTTTCTTCCAAGCAGGCGGAATTGTATTAGCCTTATATCCAAGAGAAGAACTGGCTGAGGACGCTGTTATATCTCCAAAAGGCTCCGGTTTCTCCGGCTTCACTTTGGCATACAATGCAAACAGCGAAGCAGAAGTGGATGAAATCATTACAAACTTAAAATCCAAAGGCGTAAAAATTATCAAAGAACCTCAAAAAGTTTCTTGGGGCGGTTACAGCTCTTATTTTGCAGACCCAGATGGCTTTCGTTGGGAAGTTGCTTATAACCCATTCTTTGAATTTGACGAAAAAGGAAATCTAAAATTAGATTAATGCTATACTCTTTTCATAAATAGTTATAACAACGCATCAAATACTTTTTTCAAATCACGTTGCCTCAGAGGAAATAAAAATGAAAAAGTTGATTCGCCCGACTGTTGTATATTTGATTGCCGCGCTGGTTTTATCAGCTTGTGGGTTTGGAAGTTCCCCAACGACGGATCCAAACGCCCTCGTCATCCAAGCCACGCCCACTGCCGGATTGAACGAAATGGTCAACCTCGAACTCGCCGCACAAGCGGATAATTCCGTCCAATACAATACGGTAGGGCAAATCGTAAAATACAATTTCACAATCAAAATCAATCGCAACGATAGCGTCAATATTCCGCCCAACATCAATATCCCCGGCGTCGCTTTGAATTGCCCGCCGATCAATACAATTGGCAATTTAGACGATCGGCTGGACGCGGGCGAGAGCATTACCTGCACCGCCGAATACGCGCTCACGCAGGACGATATCAATCGCGGCAACCTCACCAGTCAATTCATGGCGAATGTTTATACGGTCAATTCTAATCAAGTCAGCGTCGCCGTTACGACCAAGCCCGCCCAGATATTAACCTTAACCAAAACTGTCAACCCCGCCGCTTATAACAGCGCAGGTCAAACCGTCACTTACACTTATGTAATCACTAACAGCGGAGCTAACTCTTTGGGACCCGCGCAATTCACAGTTAGCGATACTGGAATCGCCAGCCCAATCAACTGCGGCGCGGCGGATACAACTCTCGCTTCTAACGCCACTGTGACCTGTTCGGCGACTTATACAATTTCTCAGGCGGACATGAATGCCCCAGCCGTAGCAACCAGCGCAACGGCGGCAGGCGGCGGAGCGGCGCCATCCCAACCAGTGAGCGCGACGGTCACGAAGAGCGCCGTTTCCAATAATTCAAATCTCGCGGCTGGCTCGACGATTCAGCATAAAGTAGTTGCGGGTGAATGGCTCTGGCAAATTGCCCGTTGCTATGGAGCAGACCCGGTCAAAGTCAGCGCGGCGAACCCGCCCACGCCCGGGCAAATCTCGCCGGATACAATCGTCAGCGTGCCAAATATTGGCAGCGCTGGAAAAATCTATGGTCCGCC
>JADLCG010000206.1 GCA_020847355.1 Anaerolineales bacterium
ATGTCCTCTGCGCTGACGCATTCTTTTCAAAACGGATTGAATCGTTGGCAAAAAGAATTGCCGCAATTGATCAAACTAGGGCAGGAAAATTTAAACGAGATTGAACAAACTATTAAACAGTTCAATATTGATTGCGATTATATTCGCTCAGGCGAAATCAATATCGCTAATGAATCGTATCAAGTGGAAGAACTTTATGAAGAGGCACAACAGGTTGCGCCGTATGGCATTCGCGCAAAATTTTTAGATCAAAAAGAAATGCAAGCTAGGGTGAATTCGCCCAGCTATTTGGCGGGTATTCACGAATTGGATACCGCCTTGGTCAACCCGGCGCGTTTGGCTTGGGGCTTGCGCAGAGCCTGCCTGGAAGTTGGCGTCCGCTTGTTTGAGGGCACGCAAGTATCGGCGTTGGCAGAGAAGCGCGAGTCGGTTATTGTCAAAACTCCGCATGGCGAAATCGAATCCAAAAAAATTGCCTTGGCGACAAATGCGTTTGCGCCGTTATTGAAACAGCTTTCGTTTTACATCGTGCCGGTTTATGATTATGTACTGATGAGCGAGCCGTTATCGAAATCGCAACGCGCGGCAATTGGCTGGCAAGGGCGCGAAGGCATTAGCGATAACGGCAATCAATTTCATTATTATCGCACCACACAAGACGGTCGAATTTTATGGGGCGGCTACGACGCGATCTATTATCGGAATAATCAAATTTCACCGGACTTGGAAAATAGACCCGCCACCTTCGGACTTTTAGCGGAGCACTTCTTCCAAACATTTCCCCAACTGACAGGCTTGCGCTTCACCCATGCGTGGGGCGGCGTAATTGACACCTGTTCGCGTTATACCGCTTTTTGGGGCAAAGCTATGCGCGGCAAAGTCGTTTATTCATTGGGTTATACCGGCTTGGGCGTTGGCGCCTCACGCTTTGGCGCAAACGTGATGTTAGATTTATTGAGCGGCGAACAAACCGAACGCACAAGATTGCAAATGGTGAAATCGAAACCGTTCCCATTCCCGCCCGAACCGTTCCGCTCGCCAATTATCAATTTCACCAGATGGTCGCTCAGCAAGGCGGACGAAAATAAAGGCAAGAGAAATTTGTGGCTGAAGACGTTAGACGCTTTGGGGTTGGGGTTTGATTCGTAATCAAAAACTCCGAAGCTTCGGCTTCGGAGTTTTATTTGAAATTACTTCTTCGCCGGCTTCGCCATTTCATCTTTCACGGCGTGATACAAATTCTCGGCTTTGAGTTCGCTCAGCGCATAACACGGCGCTTCGAGATGATCGGCTAATTGTTGCGCGAGCCCCTGATCGAAAGCGGCGTGTTCCATGTTGATCACCACCGAGCGGATTTTATCTAGCGCGATCATTTCGGCAAATTTGAAAGACTCTTCTTGTGGCGGCATAGTCCCCAATGAGACGTTGCCCGCGCCGTCAGTCATCACCATGAGCAATGGCTCCACGTCCGGGTGAATATGCTTCTCGTGCTTCAACACATCCATTGCCATAAATAAACCGGCGGAAAGGGGCGTCTTCCCGCCGACAGGAATATCCATGAGGGCGCGTTGCGCGAGTTGCACGGAATTGGTGGGCGGTAAAACCAAGGTGGCGCGATCTTTCTGAAAGACAATCAAGCCGACGCGGTCGCGGCGTTGATAGGCATCCGTCAGCAAAGAGAGGATCGCGCCTTTGGTGGCGTTCATGCGCTCTGCCACCGCCATAGACCAAGAAGCATCCACTAAAAATAAAACTAAATTAGAAACCCGCTTCACGCGCACCTTACGTTGCAAGTCGCTTTTTTTGATGGCGAAGGCTAATTTTTTTCTTTCTTCAATTCGGCGTTTTTGATAAGGAGCCGCCGCGCGAATGGTCGCGTCAAAAGCGATGTCGGTTAGGTTATCGCCAGCCGGAACGGCTTTGATGTAACGCCCGTGCTTGCGCTCGGTTTTGGTCAACGAGCGGCGCCCGGCTTGTTTTCTGGTTAATTTATCGAGCGGGGTATTTAATTTGCGCGGTTGGAAGGTCTCGCCGGGTTTAACCTTTTGCCCGCCTTCCCACCAATTTGAACTGGTGTTTGCAAAGACGTCTTGCGGCATGGGTTCGGGTTGTCCCTGTTGCGGACCTTCCTGCGTTTCATCATCTAACTTTAAGTTTTTTTTTCCTGCGCTTCGCTTTCCTGCTTGCTTTCATCGGAAGGAGTTTCTTCTTCCGCCTCGCTGGAGGCAGATTGCCCCGCCAATTGCTCAATGCGTTCTTGCAATTGCTCGGTGGTCATTTCCGCTTGCTGGAAAGGCGTGCGTTTGATACGGTGGGGAAGCGCCAACTCGGCGGCAAGCGCAATATCGTGATCGTTGATTTTAGTGCGCCCCTCAAACGCCGCTTGCGCGCGCGCCGCTTTTAGGATGACTAAATCTGCGCGGTGACCGTCAACGTTTAGCGAAGCGGTCAGCGCCGCTATCGAGAGCAGGTCTCGGCTGGTATGCGTCACTTGATCTACCAACTCGCGGGCGCGGGCAATTTTCTCGGAGAGTTCTTTTTCTTTGGGCATCCAATGCTCGCGGAAAGCGTCAGCGTCTTTTTCGTAGGATAAGTTTCTTTCCATGATGGTGACGCGCTCGCGCGCCTCGCGAATGCCGACAATCTCTACGGAGAGCGCGAAGCGATCCAATAATTGGGGGCGTAAATCTCCCTCTTCAGGATTCATCGTCCCGACGAGAATGAAGCGCGCCGGATGAGCGAAGGAAATGCCTTCGCGCTCGACCGTGTTCACGCCCATGGCGGCTGAGTCGAGCAGAATATCCACCACATGATCGTCAAGTAAGTTGACTTCATCAATGTATAACAAACCGCGATTTGCGGAAGCCAGCACGCCCGGCTCGTAATGACGTTCGCCTTTTTGGATGGCTTTTTCAATATCCAAAGTGCCGACTACGCGGTCTTCAGTTGCGGAAACCGGCAGGTTCACGAAAGGCGTGGCGCGTTCCGCAATTGGTAATTTTTTATTAGCGGCATGGCGTTCTTTACATTCCGTGCACCAAGTTGCGGGCTTATCCGGGTCGCATCCAAAGCGGCAATCTTGCACCACTTTGACTTGCGGCAATAATGCGGCGAGCGAACGGGAAGCGGTGGACTTGGCAGTGCCGCGTTCGCCGCGAATTAATACGCCGCCGATTCTTGTATCTACGGCGTTGAGAATGAGGGCGCGTTTCATGCGCTCTTGACCAACGATGGCGGTAAAGGGAAAAATAGCAGGCATTGAATCTAAACTCCAGCCCGTGATTATAACGCCACTTTGAGTTACTTGCGTTTAAATGTATAAATCCGTTGAGGAAAGGGTTGTCAACTTATCCTTTCGCTTGTATAATCCGACCTATTCTTTATAAATGGAGTCGCGAGTGATGGATCAAAATGAAGGGGCCGCCAATGTGCAAGGAGAACAACCGAACAATCATCAAACAATGGAGTCATTGCTTGAATCTGAATCTTTAAGCGTGGAACTGCCGCAAGCTGGCGAGATACGCAAGGGGATGATCGCAAGCATCGGGCAAAGCCAAATTCTTGTGAGCATTGGCGCAAAATCTGAGGGCGTAATTAACAGCCGCGAGTTGGAACAACTCACGGAAGAAGAACGCGCCGCGCTAAAGGTCGGGCAGGAAGTCAGCGTCTTTGTCATTCGTCCAGAAGATGAAAACGGGAACGTTGTGCTGTCCTTCAAGCGCGCTCAAGAGCAAACCTCTTGGGAAAATGTCGAGAAGATGGTTTCTGATGAAACCGTAATTGACAGCAAAGTGGTCGGCTTCAATAAAGGCGGCATCATCGTCAGCGTAGGCAGTTTGCGCGGCTTTGTGCCATCCTCCCAGTTTAGTCAGACCCGCCGCGCTCAATCCACTGGCGATACTCCAGAACAACGTTGGCAAAAAATGATCGGTCAGCCTATTTCGGTGCGTATCATTGAAGTAGACCGCGAACGCCGCCGCCTGATCCTCTCAGAGCGCGCCGCCAATACCGAATCGCGTTCTTCAATGAAAGACCGCGTCATCAGCGAATTGGAAGAAGGCAAGGTCTATACCGGGCGCGTCACCAGTTTGGCTGATTTTGGCGCGTTCGTCAACATTAACGGCGCAGACGGGCTTGTTCACCTCTCCGAACTCTCTTGGGATCGCATTCAACACCCGAAAGAAATTCTGGAAGTTGGTCAAGAAATTCAAGTCAAAGTCATCAACGTAGATCGCGAAAAGAAGCGCATTGGCCTCTCCATCCGCGCTTTGCAAGACGACCCGTGGAAGACGCGCGTTGAGAAATTCAGCGTCGGTCAGTTAGTGGAAGGCGTGATCACCCGCTTGACCAAATTCGGCGCGTTTGCTCGCCTCGAAGGCGATATCGAAGGTTTGATCCACATCTCTGAGTTGAGCGAGAACCGCGTCGAACATCCTAAGGAAGTCCTGCACGAGGGCGACGTCAAAACCTTGCGCGTCATCCGCATTGATTCTGAACAACATCGCGTTGGGCTGAGCTTGCGTAAAGTCGACTCCGCCGCATTTGCAGATAAAGATTTCAAACTGCTTACGCAAGAGTTCAACGAAGCGGACGAGCAATAACAAACAATGAGAACGCACCGCAAGGTGCGTTTTTTGATAAATATGAAACTAATCATAGACGCGCACGCAGATTTAGCTTGGAACATGCTCACTTATGGGCGCGATTACACCCGCGCCGCCGCTGAAACCCGCGCCCTCGAAGTTAACTCGCAGACTGTGCAAGAAAACGGCGAAACCCTGCTCGGCTTGCCCGATTATCAACGGGGGCGAGTCGCGCTGGTATTTTCCACGTTATTCGCCGCGCCGCTTCGCTTCAAAACCTCCGAGTTGGAAACGCAAATTTATAAAAACTTTGACGAAGCCCATCAACTGTATCGCGAACAATTGACGCTGTACCACCGTATGACTGACTCCACACCGGATAAATTTAGACTCATCGCCTCCAACGCCGACCTGAGCCTGCTCCTCGACGATTGGCAGGATTCAAGCAAGAGCAGTCATCCGCTTGGCATGGTCGTACTGATGGAAGGCGCCGAGGCAATCCGTCATCCCGCCGAATTAGAAGAATGGTACGAGCTTGGCGTGCGGCTGATTGGACCCGCCTGGGTTGGCACGCGCTATTGCGGCGGTTGGCGTGAGCCGGGTCCCTTGACCAGTGACGGCAAAAAACTGCTCTCCGCGATGGCGGAATATAACTTCACGCTGGATTTGAGTCACATGGACGAGCAAGCCGCAATCGAAGCCTTAGACCTTTATCAGGGACCTATTGTCGGGACGCATGGTAACTGTCTCGCGCTTATGCCTAATGCAAATACAAATCGGCACTTCTCAGACCGCATCATTGAAGGCATTATTGAACGCGACGGGGTCGTGGGAGTTGTCCCGTTTAATTCATATCTCAAGGTTGGTTGGAACTTCAAGAAAAACAGCCGGCGTGAAGAAGTTCCATTGAGCGTGGTTGCGGATCACCTCGATCATATTTGTCAATTGGCAGGCGATTCGCTTCATGCCGGAATTGGCTCGGATTTTGACGGCGGGTTTGGGCGTCAGCACGTCCCGCCGGAAATTGACACCATTGCCGATCTGCAAAATCTGGTATCCTTATTGCAAGCCCGCGGATATTCAGACGCAGAAGCGACTAATATCTTGGGCGGTAACTGGCTTGCCCGCCTAAAAAGAGATTTGCCCAAATAATGACTTCCAACCTTCCTGCTAGCGCTCCAACTCCAACCACGCCGTTTGACGATGCGGCCACGCCGCGCATTCGCATTGGCTTGGCTCTCAGCGCGATTGGCTTCATCCTTTTTGCCGTTGGCGCTAAACCGGATTGGTTCGGCTGGGATCGAAGCCCCGTCGTCGGGTTTGTTCAAATTCTAGTCTTCCTCGCTGGGCTGGCTATGCTTTGCCTGGGCGGCTACATTGGGCTTTCAACGCTGTGGTGGGGCTATGAGCGTACGATTATTTCGGAACTTGGCACACGCCTCGCGGCGACTGGTTATGTCGTGACCGTCTTCACCGGCTTGGCAGATATTTTCGGCATGGGTTCGCAGTCTTTTCCGCAAACGCCGTATTTTGGTCCCTGGCAGGCGACCGGCGTACTCATTGGGCAGGGGATTATCGCCCTGGGCTTTTTACTATTTCTCCCATATCACCCGAAAAAAATCAGCTAAGCGACTATTTGACGCTTAGCTTCACCCTGAATACCGGATATTCAGCCGAAATCTTTTCAAACTCTTCCAGCGGGGCGTTTTTATTTATCGGAATGTGCGGTCTGGCGCCCGGCGCAATTTGCAAATAGGCTTTGATGATGGGCGCGCGCTCCGCAATATTTACTTCTTCCAGAATTACTTCCTCTTGAATGCCGTGAATCAAGCGCGCTTTACCTTCGTTGGCTTTAAGATTTAATACCCAATTGGCGTCCTTTCCCAGCATGGAGACGAGATACCGCTCTC
>JADLCG010000207.1 GCA_020847355.1 Anaerolineales bacterium
AACGGCGCGTTTGGTTCACAAGCGGAATTGTAGCCAATTTTACTTTCCCAACAGCCCGCGCTCTTCCTCAATCACGCTCTCGTCTAATTTCTTAAATAGCGGGCCGGGTTGATTCAACTTCGCGCCGGGCTTCAAGGCGCTGGGTTTCCAGTGAACTCCGTCAATTCCTTCGCCCACAGGGCGCTGGGGAGCGCGGTATTTCAAAACAGTATGCGTGCCCAATGAGTCAGCAACCTCTTCTGTGAATTGCTCTCCAAACAAAGGCGTTTCATAACCAAAAAATCCATGCAACTTTTCGGAGGAAAAAGGCAAGAAGGGCGAGAAGATGACTTTCAATGAGTCAATGGCTTTCAAGGCGGTGTAGATTGTTTTGCTGGCATTTTCTTTATCCGTTTTCACGGCAGACCACGGCGCATTGACATCAAGATATTGATTGACGTTTGTGGCGAGTTTCAAGGCTTCGCTCAGCGCCGAACGAAGATTCACGGCTGAGATTTCTTTGCCAACAGTTGCGAATCCATTTTCGATAACGGCGAGCAGTTCAAGGTCAGAGGGGCGAAGCGCTTTTACGTCCACATCCGGCACATGCCCATCCCAATTCTTATAGCAAAAAGATAAAACCCGATTCGCTAAGTTGCCCCAATTGGCAACCAGTTCATTGTTATTGCGCGCTACAAACTCCGCCCAATCCCAATCGCTATCTTTATTTTCGGGCATATTGGCGGTTAGATAATAGCGCAAGGCGTCGGCGTCATAACGAGTCAATGCGTCCAACCCCCAGACTGCCCAATTGCGCGAGCCGCTGATTTTTTGGCTTTCCAGATTCATAAATTGATTGGCGGGCACATCGTAAGGCAAAGTTAATTTGGTTTTATCGCCCGCGAAAAATTCGGTGAATTGCTCATCCACGCCCATTAACTCGGCGGGCCATAAGGATGTATGAAAAAAGATGTTATCTTTGCCGATGAAGTGATATTGCTTGGCTTGCGGATTGGTCCACCATTCGCGCCACGCTTCTTTATTGCTTGATAATTGACTCCACTCGATGGGAGCGGATAAATATCCGATCACCGCTTCAAACCAGACGTAAAGTTTTTTCGTTTCCCAAGCCGGGTCGTCCACTGGAACAGGAATGCCCCAATCTAAATCTCTGGTAATTGCGCGCGGCTTCAAGCCTTCGGATTGTATTTTTCTGAGGCTTTCGCCTAAAACGGTGTCTCGAAAATGAGCGGCTCGCTCTTTGAGGAATTTCTCAACATCCGGCTCAAGTTTTGATAGATCGAGGTAAAAATGTTCGGTATCGCGTAACTCCAGCGCGCCATCGCCGGTTTTGGCGCGCGGATTTTTCAGTTTCTCCGGCTCTAGCACGTTGCCGCAATTATCGCATTGGTCGGAGCGCGCGCCTTCAAATCCGCAGATGTAACAAGTGCCTTCTACATAGCGATCCGGTAAAAATTTATTAGCGCTGGGCGAATACCATTGCTTGCTAAATTCCTTGAATAAGTATCCATTTTTTTGCAAAGCCAGAAAAACGGCTTGCGAAACTTTGAAATGATTTTCGCTGTGGGTGGTTGTGAATAAATCGTAAGTGATGCCGTAGCCTTGAAAAACTTTGATGAAGCTTTCGTGATAGCGTTTGTACACTTCTTCAACGGGTTTGCCTTCTTTATCCGCGGCGAGGACAACCGGCGTGCCGTGAGAATCAGTGCCGGATACGACTAGGACTTGATTCCCTTTGAGACGGTGATAACGCGCCACAATATCGCCGGGTAAATGCGAGCCGGTGATATTGCCAACGTGAATCTCGGCGTTTGAGTAGGGCCAGGCGATGGCGATTAAGATATTTTCAGTCATGGTAAAACTCCGTAATTCGTTATTTGATATTCGTAATTCGGCTTAATGGTTGGAGAGTCTTTTATCCCTTCAAACAAGCGCCGATCATCGATTCTCGAATATCGAGATTTTGATAAACAAAAAGGCTGTCCGCAAAATGGACAGCCTGTATGCTTTGATACAAAACTTATGCTTTCCATTTGGCGCAGGTGAAGATTGGCAACATGCTTCGCATTTGCATGGTCATTAGCACCATTGGGAAAGCGGGTTTGAAATTCATATGCAATATTTTACAACAAATCTTTGAGTTTGGCGAAGGGAGAATCGTTGTCTTCTGGGCGGTGTCCGCAATCTTTTTCGTTGAGATTTTGACCGCATTCGATGCACAAACCCTGACAGTTGGGCTGGCAGATCGGGCTGATGGGAATTTCAAGCAAAGCATATTCGCGGAGCAGATCCGCTAGGTCAATGTGCGCGTCTTCGGGGAGGATCAACCCCGAATCGGTTTCGGAGCGTTTATCGAAGGCGTAGAGTTCGGTAAAAATCCAATCTAGTTCGTGGTTGAATTCAACGAGACAACGCACGCATGCGAGCGTGGTTTCTGCTGAAAAATCCGCCTGCACGACAAGCCCCTGCGGGGTTCTGCCAATATTAACAATGCCTGCGAAATTCCGCAATTCGAGATCGTCGCCGAGGGTGATTTTCTCGAACTCAAACGGAAAGTCGTAGTTTTTGCCGATTTCTTCGTGGATGATGAAGCCGACGTTGATGCGAAAGGGTTTTCTGGGGCTGGGCATGGTAAGAAGGGTGAATGAGGATAAAAGGCGAAGGCTAGGTAACTAATAGACTAACAAGCGCGCAAGTTGCTTACACTTTTCGATCTACAAAATATTTGGCTAAATTTTCTAAAGCGTCGCGCTCGGCGGAAGGCTCGATTTTATCAAGCTGGCTTAAGGCGCGGTCTATGTGCGCCTCGGCTTCTTGCATGGCTTGTTGAGCAAACCCGCTTTGACGGATGTTTTCTACCAGCCGGAGCATGTGTTCGTGATTGGTCCAGCCGCCGTTGGGGAGCGCGAGAATGTCTGGGTCGTGGGGATTGGCTTCGGCGTAGTAAATGGCTGGGAGCGTGACCAAGCCGTTATGTAAGTCTGAGCCGAGCGGCTTGCCGACAGAAACTTGATCGCCGCTAAAATCCAGCACGTCGTCCACAATTTGAAAAGCCATCCCAAGTTGATAGCCGAAATCGCGCATGGCTTCGATGGTTTCAGCGTTGACGGCGCTGACCATAGCGGCGGCGCGCGAGGTCATTTCAAAGAGCGAGGCGGTCTTGGCGTAAATTCTTTTGTAGTAATTATCGCGGTTGATCAAGCCGCGCGAGGTGAACATTTGAGTCAACTCGCCGTTGACGATGATGCCGAGCGTTTCGCCGAAGAGATTCATCAGCGGCAGGTGATCGGTTTCGGCGGCGAGTTTGGCGGCGCGCGCGAAGATGAAATCGCCGGT
>JADLCG010000208.1 GCA_020847355.1 Anaerolineales bacterium
CCCGGTGGGGGATTGGGCGCAGAAACAGGCGCGAGGTCCGTAGTGAACGCCGCGTTTGAGCAGACGATCAAAATAGCTAAACAGGTTAGAATCCAGCGCGGTTTCTGCATAATAATCAAAGCGAGTCCGTGTATTATAACGGACTCGCTTTGATTATTATTATTTCTCTTCTTCCAGTTCTTTGAGCGTTTCCAGATCCCGTTTGAAATTGGCGGCGCGGATGGAAATGCTGAGGATGTAAACCCCCATGGAAATGAAGGTGAGTACGTAACCGGCGATCATGTAGCCGGTGGTATCTGGCGTGGCTTGTAATAACATAGTTGCTCCTAAAGGGACGCTTTCAATTTGAGTTGTTCGACTTTTTCCGCGAATTGACCGAGCCGAACGCGATGCCAGACCAAATCCACAAAAACTACGGTGAAGGCGAGGATGGCAAAGAGCATGGCGGTCACCATTTTAGATTCCATGTTGAAGCCGCCTTCGGCTTCGGCGCTTTGGCTTCCGATGACGACCGGATGAATGGTGCGGAAGAAGCGGATGACGAGAAAGGTGACTGGGACGCTGAGTCCGCCGAGGAGCGTGTAAACGGCGCCAAAGCGGGCGCGTTTTTCGGGGTCTTCAATGCCTTGGCGGAGCATCAAGTAGGCGATGAAGATCAATTCCGCAACTGCGGCGGTAGTGAGGCGCACGTCCCAAGTCCACCAGGTGTTCCAAGCGGGGCGCGCCCAAATGGAGCCGAGACAGATCGTGATGAAGAAAAAGAGCGCGCTGACTTCAACTGCCGCCAGTTCAAACCGATCCCATTTCAAATCTTTGGTGATGAGATAAACAACTCCGCTGACGGCGGCGAGGATGAAGCCCAACATCGCTACCCACGCGGTGCCGACGTGAAAATAGAAAATGCGCTGGACGTTGCCCATCACCGCTTCTTGAGGGGCGAAGACAAGAGCGAGGTAGGTGGATATGACCATCGCAAGGATTGAAACGAGGTCCAACGCCTTGAGGGTCAACGGTTTAGATTGCATAAAAACTCCTTGAGAAAGATAACTTGCGATTGCGTTGATTAAACTTGAATTCCTATAAAATGAACTGAGAGAATCCCCGCCGCGCTATAGATTTTGCAAGTTTCAGCTTATTCTTCAACCACGTATTCAAACAGCATTAATGAAACGGCGATGAAAACAAGATCGTAAACCACTAAGAGGTTGAACGGGGCGCTCACTTCAGTAAAATCCGCGCCGTTGAGCAAGCCTGCGCTGGCTTTGACGGCGGCTAACAAGACCGGCAAGACGATTGGGAAAAGCAAAATGGGGAGCATCACATCGCGCGTGCGGGTTTGAATCGCCATGGCGGCGAGCAACGTGCCGACGGCGATATATCCGATCGAGCCTAATAAGATCACCAACAATAAAGCGGGCTGAAAAAGATTGACGTTATACAACAGGCTGTATACCGGCAAGGTAACCGCCTCAACGATTAACATAAAGATTAAATTACTGAGGGCTTTGCCCAAATAAAGCGCGGAGCGATCCACCGGCGCAAGCAGGAGACCATCCAAACAGCCGCGATCTTTTTCCACTGCCATCGAGCGATTCAACCCAAGCGTTCCGGCAAATGCAAAAGTCACCCATAACACGCCGGCAGTCACCGATTCGCGGACTTTGATATCCAGTTCCAAAGCGAAGTTGAAGATTAAGATCACCAGCAAAGCGAAAACCAACATGGCGGAAAGTAATTCGCGCGAGCGAAACTCTGCGGATAAATCTTTGCGTACAATGGCAAAGACCGCTTGGCTAAAACTAGGAGTGGCGGGTGGGATTGTCTCTTCCATGTTTTAGCTGGCTAGCGCCTGTTTGTAAAATTTGAGTAAATCGCTTTTTTCCAAATCTTGGCGCGAAGCGGAAGCGACGATCACGCCGCGCGAAAGCACATCGAAGCGGGTGGCGAGGTTTTCCGCGCGCGCTAAATCGTGAGAAGTCATCACTACGGTTCTGCCAGTTGCGGCGATTGAATGAAGCGTTTGATCGAGCATTTCGGAAGCGTCCTGATCCAAACCGGTGTAAGGTTCGTCAAAGAGCAACACTTCTGGATTATGCAGAATGGCGCGTCCAATCGCCAGACGTTGTTGCATCCCGCGCGAGAATGCGCCGACTAAATCCCGCCGCCGCTTTTCTAAGCCGATCATTTTCAGCGCTTCGGCGAGCCGCGCCTGCGGCTGATGCATTCCATACATGCGCGCATAAAAGAGCAAATTTTCTTCGGCGGTCAAATCTGGATAGAGCAGTGGCAAATGTGAAACTACGCCAAGTTTGGCGCGGACTTTTGAAGCCTCCGCCGGAAGATGATGATTGGCGACAATCACTTCGCCCAAAGTTGGGCGCGCCAGCGAAGCGAGGATTCTTAAGAAGGTGGTTTTGCCTGCGCCGTTCGGTCCAAGCAACGCCACAAACTCGCCGGGCTGAGCTTTGAAATCCACGCCGCGTAAGACAACTTTGAAGCCAAAGCGCTTGACGAGTTTCCGCGTTTCGATCATGCTGAGTTATTTCTTCAACTTGCTTTTTAATTCGGCGCGCCGTTTGGCGTAAGCCTGATCGGAGATTTTTCCGGCGCGGCGTAGATCGTCAAGCGCAATGATCGCGTCCAGCGTGTTTTCGGCTTCATTGGTTTCTGTATCTTCTTCATCTGCCAGCGCATTTTTGCGGTCTTTCCAATATAACCAGCCGCCGACAATGATCAATGCCAAGCCGACTGCGCCAACGCCGATCAGCAGGTTTTGATTCTGCGTCACATCCGGGTTGACGGCGGTGTTCGTTGGCGAACCGGAGAGCGTGAAAGTTAACGTCTCTCCGGCATTGAGGCTTCCGGCGGTGTACATATTGAATGTGCGATTCTGAAATGGATGCGGTCCGCCATTCGTCAGCGTTGCGCCTTCGGCTTCAACGCCATCCGGCGCCAGCAACATAATATTGGCGACGTTTAACGCAACTGTTTGCTCAATTTTAATTTTTTTATTTTTTGGCGCCGAGCCTAAAGCGATGATGCTGTACGGCGTATCCGTAGTGGGCGGCAGGGCAAACCCATCCGGCAGGGAGAGCAATGGCGCGCTATCTTGCGAAGTTTCGTAACCTAAATTAGTCACGCCGGTTGGGGTTTTGATGAACGGAATTTCTTGCGCGCCGTTTTGTTTGAGAATCACCGTCTGGTTGGAGGGGTTGGCGATGGAATACACCGCTAAAATTTGCACGTCATCTTGATTGGCGTAATCAAAATAATATTGCAAGTCGGTAACTTGCAAAAC
>JADLCG010000209.1 GCA_020847355.1 Anaerolineales bacterium
TGTTCAATAACAGCGACGCCACTGGCACAGATTACACATCGGATGTGGTGCGCGTGAAAATTCACGGCGAGTGGATTGATATGGCGAAGGTGGGGCGCAAAGTTGGGGAGAATGAAAATTTGGAACGTGTGTGGTGAAACATGTCATTGCGAGCCACGTTCTTGCTCTTTGTGGCGAAGCAATCTCCTAATTAAGTTGGAGATTGCTTCTGGCAAAGAACAAAATCGCCCTCGCAATGACGATTAACCAAACCTGCCCATAATATAATCTTCTGCACGTTTTTCTTTGGGGGAAGTAAATATTTTTTTGCCTTCATCGTATTCAATCAAATCACCATGTTGCTGACCATAATCTGTAATGCTGAATATATTCCCCTTCTTGAAGGTTTTCGTTCATTATTGTTTGTATGATAGTAGGAACAGGTACTTTTCTCCATTCTTTCTTATTAATATCATAAATTATAAATGAAACAGTTTCTCCATATTTCCAGCCAACAAAAAGTAATTTTTTACCATCCTTTGAAATTTTCCAGTCATTGTCAACGTCAAGAGGAATATTTTCAATTAAGATAATTTCTCCTGTAATAGGATTCCGAATGAATACTTGATTTGGCGGAGCCGTATAAGGTTCTTCTTGTGTATAAATAATATGCTTCCCATCTGGTAGCCATTGGAGATTTAGAATCCAATCCCGCTTATTTTCATTGATTACTGGGTGTAAAACACTTGTTTTGAGGTTATATGTATAAATAAATTGGCAAGATGGATGTATGAAGTCAGCGGTGTAAGGTGTTGTAGGGTCATCAAAATCCTTAATTCCTGTAAAGACAACGACATTTCCATCCAACGACATTGTTAAATCGAATATCCGCCAGTTTCCATCTAAAATATGCTTATTCTCTTGTTTATCTAGATTGAATATATATAAGCCATTGGTATCGCTAAATACTATCTGATTACTGTCAGGAGTCCATGTAAATTCACCAGATCCTTCAAAGTTCATTATTTGGGCTGAGTTAATATCCAATACATGAATTATGTTTTTTGTTTCTTGACGAGTATGGTATGCAAGTTTTTTGCTATCAGGTGACCAAATTGGTGTAAAGAACACTTCCTGTTCTATAGGTATAACATGTGAAAACTCTACTTTTTTTGTTTCAACATTAAATATTTTAATAATAGTCTCGCCTACGCAGTAGGAAATATCAGAAAACCATGAGCAGTAACTTACGTTTTCATACCAAGCAAGCCTTAGTCGATCATGAGAAATTTGTAATGAACCAGATAGTGACTGTATTTTTATTTCACCTTCTTCTGATTTCTGCACATTAGGATCAGTGGTCGCAAGTTTTCGTAAAGTTTCTGCGCCATTTTTAGTAAGAACTCCTGTATCAACTGCTTCATCTATAGTTTGTGGAGAAGGTAATTCATATAAGATCATTGTGTCCCCTTCTTGCGTAATTTCCCATAATTGACTTTTGAAATTCTCATACCACCAAAAATAGATGGTGTCTCGCTCAAGATAAGGTGTTGATGTAATTGTAGGAGGGATATGAGTAGAAGTTGAAATGGTTGT
Organism: Anaerolineales bacterium; assembly: GCA_020847355.1. Taxonomy (GTDB): domain Bacteria; phylum Chloroflexota; class Anaerolineae; order Anaerolineales; family Villigracilaceae; genus Villigracilis. Next base: position 1,576 of record JADLCG010000209.1, read on the forward strand.
ATTGGTGGTTTTTTGCGCGCATGAAATTGGAATAAAAGTGATAACCAAACCCGCCATGATTTTCATTAAAAGATTATTTTGCATTGTTACCCAAACCTGCCCATAATATAATCTTCAGTTCGTTTTTCTTTGGGGGAAGTGAATATTTTTTTGCCTTCATCGTATTCAATCAAATCGCCTTGTAAAAAGAAGGCGGCATAATCTGCGGTGCGGGCGGCTTGTTGAATGGAATGCGGGGCGAGGATAATTGTATAATTTTTTTTCAACTCTTGTAAGGCGGCTTCCACTTTGCCTGTTGAGATCGGGTCAAGCCCTGATGTTGGTTCATCTAACAAAATAATTTCGGGTTGCAATGCCAGCACACGCGCCAAGCAGACGCGTTGCTGTTGTCCGCCTGATAATGCAATGGCGGGGTCGTCCAATCTATCTTTCACTTCGTCCCAAATGGCGGCGAGTTTCAAACTTCGTTCAACGGCTTCATCTAATTTAATTCTATTTTTTTCGCCAGCCATTTCTAATCCATAGGTGACATTGTCACGAATGCTCAATGGCAATGGGACTGGGCGCGCAAAGACCATGCCCACTCGGCGACGTAAGGCAACGACATCTAATTTTGAATCAAGGATGTTGACTCCATCTATTAAGATTTGACCCGAACTGGATTTAACTTCCGTCAGGTCGTTCAAGCGGTTGAGGCATCTCAATAAAGTGGATTTACCGCCGCCCGCCGGACCGAACAGCACGGTGACTGCATTTTGACGAATATCCATGCTGACGTTTTTCAACGATTCAGCGCCATCGGAGTATTGGAGGGAGAGATTTTGGATTTGGATTTTGTTCATTGTTAGACGATTGACCATTGACGATGGACGATAAGAACGCCTATATCAAATTGTCATCTCCATATTCGAGGGGTTCTTCTTTGATTTTGTAAATTAGATTTTTTGCATAAGTGTACGTAGGGCAGGTTTTCAACCCGCCAAATATCAAACGCCAAAAGGTTGTCAGGCTAAAAGCCTGACCTACAGATGGCTTTCGCAAGAAGTTTATTGAAGTTGTGGGTATAACAATCTGTGATTTCAAATTATTTTCTAAAGAAAGTTTCCAAACATCTAATTGCTCAAATTTATAAGGCATGGTCAATTGTCCATCGTCCGCAATTACCATTGCCTTTTTGCTCTTGCTCTTGAACGAATCACAGTAGCGATGATGTTCATCGTCAAGACAAAGGCTAATAAAACCAAAGCCGTGCCATATTGAATTTGAATGGGCATTTCAGGCACTTGGGTAGAGATGACAAATAAATGATAAGGCACTGCCATCGTTGCGTCAAACGGGGAGTTGGGCAGTTGAGGCAAAAAGAATGCCGCGCCTGTGAAAAGAATCGGGGCGGTTTCTCCGGCGGCGCGTTCCAAACCAAGAATCACGCCGGTTAAAATCCCCGGCAAGGCTTCCTTCAAAATAATTTTTCTAATCGTCTGCCATTTGGTTGCGCCGAGCGAAATGCTGACCGTGCGAAACGATTGGGGAACAGAGCGCAGGGCTTCTTCAGCGGTGCTAATGATCACGGGCAGAGTCATGATCGAGAGAGTCAATGAGGCGGCGAGGATCGAAGTCCCAAACTGTAAGAACAGTACAAACAATCCTAAGCCGAATAATCCATAAACAACGGATGGAATCCCCGCCAAGTTAATGATGGCAATGCGAATGAGGCGCGTCAATTTATTATCGCTGGCATATTCTGCAAGATAAATTGCGGCGGCGATGCCAAGCGGAACTGAAAATATTGCTGTGCCAATCGTCAAATAAATTGTGCCGATGATGGCGGGCAGAATTCCGCCTTCACGCATACCTGCGCGTGGAAAGCCGGTTAGAAATTCAAGCGAGATGGCAGAGCCGCCTTTGAACAAAATAAAAATCACTGTGCCGACAATTGGCAAAACAGTAATAACTGCAATCAAAGTTAATAAAGTGAAGCCGAGGCGTTGAACGGCGTGACGATTACGCGAGAGAATTCTCATAGGCTAGGACAAAATCCTCTCAGCCCGTTTTTTGGCTTTGAACACAACTGATGAGGCGATGACGTTCACAATCAATGAAATCAGAAATAAAACAATGCCGATGAAAAATAAAACATGATAATGGGTACTGCCATTTGCTACTTCGCCCATTTCGGCGGCGATGGTGGCGGTCATGGTGCGAACAGGCGCAAATAAACTGCCGAGTTTGACCGCTAAGACGGGAGCATTGCCTGTCACCATCATCACGGTCATGGTTTCGCCGATGGCGCGCCCAATACCCAGCATAACGCCGGTTAGCACGCCAGATTTTGCGGCGGGCAAGGTGACGCGCCAAATGGTCTGCCATTGCGTAGCGCCCAACGCCCAAGCGCCTTCACGGTATGAGCGTGGAACTGCGTCCAGCGCATCTTCCGCAACGGATACGATGGTTGGCACGGCAATCCCGCCCAAAAGCAAGGACCCTGTAAAAGCGGTCAGACCAGTTGGCAGGTCCAGAAAGACGCGCAAAAATGGAGAGACGATCAAAATCCCCAAAAATCCCAACACAACCGAGGGAAGTCCGCCGAGCAATTCGACCAGCGGTTTCAAAATTTCGCGCATCCAACGCGGCGCAATTTCGGAAATATAAACGGCAGTGCCAATCCCCAGCGGCACGGCGACCAATGCCGCGCCAATAGTGATAATTAACGAACCTGTGATTAAGGGAAGAATCCCAAAATAATTTTCAATCGGATACCAACGAATATTTAATAAAGAACTTGCATCTACTTCAATTAATGTAGGAATACTTTCTCGTAATAAAAAGAAAA
>JADLCG010000210.1 GCA_020847355.1 Anaerolineales bacterium
CAGCGTGGGCGTAAAAGTTGGCGCGGGCGTAGAATCGGAAAGCGTATATTCGATCACCAATTTGGGGCGTTGAGTGACGGCGGAGCTATCCGAACTTTTATAGAAGAAAGCGTCGTTCAATTCCGCATCGGTCTTCAGGAAGAAGCCATTGTTAGCAAATGTGCCGTTCGCCAGTTCTTGCATCTTGCTCGCATCCAAGGGGATGATTTTTTCCGTGCCGGTGGCTTCGTCGTCTAACACCGCAGTCGAGCCGATCGGCGTCAATTCGCGGTCATTCTCTCCGTTGGCGCCTGGCGTTTGCCAATTTACGCCGCTGGCGGAAACGTTCCAAGTGGCTTCGTTTTCGCTGAACGGCGTTTTCAAACGATAGACTTCTCATCCCTGCTCAAGCCGCCGTCCTCGGCGGCGGGGACGCCGCCTTGAGCGATGGTTTGTAAAATTTATTTCGACCGACTACTTAGCGAATTTCCATTTCAAAATTAACATGAGTATAACTGAAGCTCAATCAAAAAATCTCTCGTCAGAATCTGACGAGAGATTAGAAACGCGCTTCATTTATCTAGCGCAGAGCCAGAAGGCAAACTAATAAACCGGCAAATTCGTATCCACTTCCTTTGCCCAAGCGTTGATTCCGCCTTTGAGATTTTTCACCTTTTTGAAGCCTGCGCTGGATAATAACTCCAGAGCGCGCATCGAGCGGGTTCCGCCTTTGCAGAAGACGACCATATCTTCCGCGCTGTCCAATTCCGAAAGTCTTCCCGCCAGTTGACCCAAGGGGATATTGATGGCATTCGGCAGTTTGGAAATCTCCAATTCATGCGGCTCGCGCACATCCAGCAATTTGAGTTGATCATGTTTAACGCGCTCAGCCAATTCTACGGCAGTCACGTCAAAGGAAGAGATCGCATCGCTTTCTTCATGGTCATGGCTGGGCACGCCGCAAAACTCTTCGTAATCAACTAGCTGTTTGATATCCGCATTGGGGCCACACACGCGGCAATTGGGATTCTTCTTTAGCTTGACAAAATCAAAAGTCATATCGAGGGCGTTATATAAAAGTAAACGTCCAATCAACGGTTCGCCAATGCCGAGCAAAACCTTCAAGGCTTCTGTGGCTTGAAACGTGCCAATCGTGCCGGGCAACACGCCCAGCACGCCGCCCTCCGCGCATGAAGGGACTAAGCCGGGCGGCGGCGGCTCAGGGAATAAACAACGATAGCACGGACCTTCCTTTGCGTAAAACACGCTCACCTGACCTTCAAAACGGAAGATCGAAGCGTAAACATTCGGCTTGCCGAGAAAAACCGCCACGTCATTGGTTAAGTAACGGGTTGGGAAATTATCAGTTCCATCGAGAATAATGTCGTAGTCAGCGGCGATGCGCAGGGCATTTTCGGAAGTGTAGGGTTCGTTGTAAACGTCAATTTGAATATCGGGATTCAAATCCATTAATTTGGCTTTGGCGCTCTCCACCTTTAATTTGCCGACGGAAGCCGTGCCATGAATCACCTGACGTTGTAAATTGGAAGAATCAACCACATCGTAATCCACCAAACCCAAACGCCCCACACCCGCGGCGGCGAGGTAGAGCAACGTAGGCGAACCAAGCCCGCCCGTGCCGACAATCAACGCGGATGAGTTTTTCAGTTTGCGTTGACCTTCCAAGCCTACTTCGGGAATCAAAAGATGGCGGGAGTAACGCAGAATTTCTTCGCGAGAAAGTTCAGGGAGCATCTTAACCTCCCGCAATAGACGGGATGATCATAATCTTCTCGCCGTCTTTGATCGGCGTATCTACGCCTTGTAAGTCTTTGATATTATTTTCGCCAACAAACAAATTGACGAACGGGCGCAAGTCGCCTGCTTCATTGAACAAATGCGGTTTGAGCGCCGGATATTGCTTCGTCAGGTCAACCAACGCTTCTGAAATATTTACTCCGCTTACGTTCACGTCGGCTTGACCATTGGTATAGGCGCGTAATGGGGTTGGGATTCGTAAAACTGGCATGGATTTTCTCTTTTCTGTTTATATTTCTTTTTACTCATTTTTAGATCGCGAAAAATTAGACATTACTGAAATAATATTCCAAAGGCATTTCAGAGAAGCCTTCGGGGCGTTTTCCTCAACCGCTAAATTCCGTTCTCTAGACGAACAACTGCACGTCTGCATCGGCGGCATATTCGAGGAAAGTCGCCGCGCCGCCAATCTCCGCCTGCGGAATAAATTCGTCTTTTTTGAAGCCGAAAACATCCATCGTCATTTGACAACCGATCAAGCGCACATTCAATTCCAAGGCGAGGTCGCGCAATTCTTCCAGCGAAGCCACGCCTTTATTTTTAAAAGTCTGTTTCATTAGCGAAGTCGCCAGGTTTTCAAAGCCCGGCGCGTTTGAGGTTAACAAATTTGGCATGTTCCACGAAATATTCTGAAACGCTTCCGGTCCAAAGGGCATTTTCATCGGCATGGCTGGGTTGCCCAACGGCGAAACCAGCGCCGTCACTTCGGGCTTGAGCAACGTCAAACCGTAAAAAGTGAAAAAGATTCCTGTCTCCCAGCCCATTGAAGCGGCGGCAGTGGCGAGAATGAAGGGCGGATAAGCCCAATCGAGCGTCCCTTTACTGGCAATCAGCGCCAAGCGTTTCGGCGCATTCGGATTTGACTTTGCCATGTTATGCCTTCCTCAAAAAGAAAATAAATTTTTCGCCTTCTTCCGAAGAACGCAATAACTCGTTACCCGTCTGGCGACTCCATGCCGCAATATCCGGCGGCGACCCTGCATCAGTGGCGATCAACTTCAAAATTTGCCCCGATTCCAATGTTTTCATCGCCTGAGTCGTCTTCGCAATCGGCCAGGGGCAAAGCAAACCTGTGCAATCCAACAAAACATCTTCTTTCAAAATAAGATCATTCATTTTATTTTTCCTTTATCCTTTCAATCTAGAACCTAAAACCTAAAACCTAAAACCTGAAACTTATTCTCCAACTACAATCTCTTCTTCATCATATCTCGACCGATCTTCAGTCAACTTCCAAGAACGATGGCTGACTGATTTGCCTTGATCTACCCGCGTGATGATATAAGAAAAAAACGGTTGCGCCCATTCGCGATCGTATTCCGAAGGCACGTTCGGGCAATCCGGATGTGAATGAAAAACGCCAATCAGACTCAAACCTAGTTCGTCGGCTTGCAGTTCGGCTTTGAGATAATCCTCCGGCGTGAATAAAAAGCGGTTATGCCGCGCTTCATCCTCGCGCGCATTGCCTAAAGCCAAAACTTCTTTCACTTCCCCGCCCACGCCGAGCAAAAAGCCCGCCCCTTCTTCCGGGTAAGCCGCCTGCACGTGTTGATTAATTGCCTCAATTAATTTTTCAGAAATTGTTAAACTCATGTTGTATCCAATCACAAAGACTCTGCCCACAAAGATTTATCGCTCAAATATTTATAACCGGCATCCGGGAACAAAGTCACCACAACGCCTTCGTCCAATTGACTGGCGATTTGAAGCGCCGCAACCGCCGCCGCGCCGGATGAGATGCCTACAAAGAGACCTTCTTCACGCGCCAAGCGATTCACCATCTCATGCGCCGCCTCTGTCTTAACTTCAAGCGGACTGCCCGCAAACGACTCGTCATAAATCCCGGGCTTGATCGCGCTCGGCATGTGCTTGAGGCCTTCCAAGCCGTGAAATGCCGCGTCTGGTTGAAATGCCAAGATTTTTACGTTAGGCAAATGATCGCTGAGATATTTCCCAGTTCCCATCAATGTGCCGGAAGTGCC
>JADLCG010000211.1 GCA_020847355.1 Anaerolineales bacterium
CAAGCGCCTGCGCCGACGGATCGTCCACGGTGTTGACGCGGGTCGCTGAGCGGTACTCGCGCAATTTCAGCCATTCGGCGGCGGACGCGGCGTCACCCGCTTGCAGTGTGGATAAGGTCAAAGTCTGGATACACTGTAAGAGCGCGGTCCAGAGGCGTCCGCGCGCGGCGGCTAAGGCGGATGAGTCGCCAGTCAGCGCGGCAGTCCGCGCGCGAGTCAACGAATCCAATATCAGCGCGTCGGCGTCTGGCGCGGATTTTTTATAAGCAGGTTGTAAATTTGTCGCATAAATTTTCGCGGCGTCGTCGAGCAGGCTCGCGGCGGTTTGATAATTTGCGGCGGGGTCGCTGGCGCGCGCGGCGGCGTATAACTCGCTTTGGGCTTGAAACGCCAGGTCGCGCATCTGCTGGGCAGAATCCCAGACGGGCGCGGTTTGGGCGCGGGCGGGGAGGGCGAATGAAAAAGTTAACGCGAGGAGGAAGATCAGGCGGAAAATTTGCGCGGGAATGTGGCGATAGAAAGTAGACATGCTTCGGCGTTGTGGTTGAATCATCGCGGCAGTATAACGATTGTTATTGTGAAATTCTAGATAAGCGTGGAAAGTTTAGTGAAAAGGATGTTGCAAATGAAATTCAACTAGGTTGAAAACTATCCGCCACTCGCCTCAGATGGAGGCGGGTAGCGTTTTTCTTATCTTGAATAAAATTCGATGACACGGCTCAACTCGCAAATGATCGGGATTTCGATTGCTTGGGGTTGGCGCGCCAATACAAAGCAGGCTTCCTGAGGCGTGATTTCCAAATAAGCTGGCACGCCTTTTGGCGACCATTCACAAAAGATGGTTAGCTTGCGGCTCTTGGCGCGCACGGCAACGACATCTCCGGGTTGCACCATGTAGGACGGGATGTCCACCGCTTTGCCGTTGACCGTAAAATGCCGATGCGTTACATATTGCCGCGCCGCATAGATGGTCGGAGCAAAACCGGCGCGCAAGACCAATGCATCGAGGCGGGATTCTAGTAACTGGATCAGACGTTCGGCGCGGTTCTCGCGGCTTTGCAAAGCCAATTGGTAATAGCGCCGCATCTGCGCTTCAAGGATGTTGTACTGCGCGCGTAAGAGTTGCTTTTGAATCAACTGTTTTTTGAAATCAGATTCGTCTTTTGAACTGCGCACGCGTCCATGCTGACCGGGCGGCAGAGTGCGCTTCTCCATAATTTTGGCGGCTTTGGGAGTCAACGCAACGCCGAAGCGGCGCGATAACTTTACTTTGGGACCTTGATAAGTCATACAATTAGCTCCTGTGATTATATTTTACGTTTAGGGTTTCACTGCCACCAGGGCAATCGCGCCAAGGTGGGTTGCATAGCGATTAAATACGGAACGCATATGTAAAACGCGCTTTAGTGCGGCAGGGTTACGCAAGACATTGAATGTAATTTTCAAAGTCCGAAGCAAACCTTCATCCGCAATCATCCGCATAGATTTAAGCAGGTGCATGGGGTTCGTCTGAACGGCAATCACTTTCAAGCCTGCTTCTGACAACAATCCCCGCCATTCGTCAATCGTCAACGGGCGGGCATTAACGCGAATTGACTGGGCTAACTCATGTTGAATTTCTTTTTTCAATTCATCTGAAATATTATTGGGGTTCAGGCACAATTCATGGATGCCGTATCGCCCGCCGGGTTTCAACATCCGCACGGCTTCATGCACGATCCGCTTTTTCTGCACGTCCGATTGCATCGTTAGCATGGCTTCTCCGTACACAACGGACGCGCAACCATCCGCCAGTCCGCTTTTCAGGACATCTCCAACTTGCACGCGTTGAGACGGATGCTTGAGCGCAGAACGCGCTTGGATAGCGGCTTTTTCGTCACGCTCAAGACCCACATAACTATGTGGAGCATGTTGTAAAACAAGTTTGGCGGTGAAACCAAGACCTGGCGCAATTTCAACAACGTCATCAGCGGAGTTAATCTTAAGCGCCGAAACTAGTTTTTGAGTGAGTTCGCGTCCGCCTGGGCGCAAGACCTGCTTGCCCATCTGCGCCAGCACCCAATGTCCGGGCGCTTTGCTCAAGTCAACCGCATCTAATTTTTCGTCATTGCATTCGTCAATTTGAATTTGTTCTGCCATATTTACCTCAACTCAGCTTGTTTTTTTTCAGCGTGTTTTACGAGGCGCGTAGTATAAGATTCCTGCGCGTAAGAATCCAGATGGCTGTGTTAAATTAATGTTTCAACTCAGCGTAACCCGCATTCAACAGCATTGATAGAGCGCATCAACGCCGTTTATAGAAACGCAGGAAATCTATATAAATGTAAAACTCGGCATGAGAGTTTATTTAGAAATGCCTTCCAAAACTCAAAGCTGAAGAAGAAAAGTTTATAATGCCGCCATCTCTGCTTTTGGATAAAACATGGAATATAACTTAATTGGAATATCGGCTGGACTGGCAACTTTCATCGGGATCTGGGCAGGACATGTGCTGGTTAGAGAAATAGAATATAAATCCCCGTCAATCTTAATTCCTTCAGTCTGTTTTGCCTTATTGGGCATTTTGCTTGGAATTGGCTCGTTCGTTTTCGACTCTCTGATTCTCTCCGCCAGCTTAGGCATCCTGAGCATGACCGCGCTATGGGATGCGTATGAATTCTCGCGCCAGCAAAAGCGCATCATTAAGGGGCACGCGCCGGCCAACCCGCACAATCCGCGCCACGCCGAAATCTTGAAACGCCATCCATCCGCAACCACGCTCGATCTTCTAAAACGCGAGCCGGTTGGTCGAGAAGTCAGCGCGGAAGAAGCGCGCGCCTTGATAATCAGCGAGGAAAAATCTCAATGAATACTTTTGGCTTTTATGTAGGTCTGGTTACTTTGCTCATCATCGGCTTGGGGTTTGTCTGGGTCATTCGCGGGGAAAAATATCTTGGGCATCTGTGGTGGCCCTATTTCATGGGCGCAGGCATTCTGCTGATCGTCATTTCGTTGTTCATTTCAAATCAGTGG
>JADLCG010000212.1 GCA_020847355.1 Anaerolineales bacterium
AGTCGCCATAAATGGTGCGGAGCATGGAGGGCCAGGGTCGCGTCAGCACGAGGAAGCCTTCATCCCCATCTTTGACCGGTTTGCCAGCTTCATCCAAAATTTCGGCTTGCAAGCCAAAGAACGGGCGGGTGCCGCTACCGGGTTTGAGCGGGACGGACGGCGTGGGCGTGATCATAAACATTCCGGTTTCAGTCTGCCACCAAGTATCCATAATTGGGCATTGTTCTTTGCCGATGACGCGGTAATACCATTTCCAAGCTTCGGGGTTGATCGGTTCGCCAACTGAGCCGAGCAAACGCAGGGAGGAAATATCATGCTTGTTGGGCCAGGCTTCGCCGAATTTCATCAACCCGCGAATGGCGGTTGGCGCAGTGTAAAGAATCGTGATGCCGTAACGCTCCACGCATTGCCACCAGCGGTTGGGGTAGGGGTAGGTGGGCCCGCCTTCAAACATGAACGAAGTCACGCCGTTGAGCATGGGTCCATAGACGATGTAAGAATGCCCAGTGACCCAGCCTGGATCTGCCGCGCACCAATAGCGGTCTTCGTCTTTGAGGTCGAACACATATTTGAGCGTGGAATACGTGCCGACCATATAGCCGCCATGCACGTGCAAAATCGCTTTGGGTTTGCCGGTGGAGCCGGAAGTGTAAAGAATATAGAGCGGATCTTCTGCATCCATCTCTTCGGTGGCGCATTTGCCATTGGCGATGGGGAGTTTCTCCATTTCGTGATACCAATGATCGCGCTCCGGGTCCATCTCGACCTCATGCCCGGTACGGCGAATCACAAGCACATTTTCTACGGACGGGCATTTTTTGACCGCTTCATCCACCGTGCGTTTGAGTTCGATGATTCTGCCGTTTAGATAGTTGCCGTCCTGCGTGATGACTAATTTGGAATCGCTGTCTTCAATGCGTCCGCGCAAAGCGTCCGCTGAAAAGCCGCCGAAGACCACCGAATGCACTGCGCCGATTTTGGCGCACGCCAACATAGCGAAGGCGATTTCCGGGATGCGCCCCATGTAAATCGTCACGCGATCGCCTTTGCGCACGCCCATCGCTTTGATGATGTTCGCCATGCGCGTCACTTCACGATTCATTGAAAAATAAGAAAAAGAACGCGATTCTTTGCCGTCTTCTGATTCCCAAATGAGCGCCAGTTGATTTTTGCGGTGCGTTTTTAGGTGTCGGTCAATACAATTATGGACGATATTGGTTTTCCCGCCGGTGAACCATTTGAAAAAAGGCTTGTTTGAATCGTCTAAAACTTTATCCCACTTTTTGAACCATTCGAGTTCCGAAGCCTCGTCTGCCCAGAAGCCTTCGAAATCTTTATCCGCTTTCTTAGCCAGCGCGTCCCAATCTTTTACGCGCGCTTGCGCCACAACCTGCTCAGATGGATAAAAGACTTCGCCTTCTAGTTCCTTCTTTGTTGCCATGCGTGCCTCCTAAGTTAAGAGATATATTTCTATTCTAATACTTTTTGTCCGAAAATTCAAAAATTGATGTATTCGTTTTCATTTTGCAAAAATCCGCTTTTTGACCCGCTACGCTTCAGTGACTTTGCCTGCCTCAAGCGCGGATGATCAAAACCGGCAGTGGGGAATGCCGCACTACATAATACGTGACACTGCCTAGCAGTAGCATTTGCGCGGGCGAACGTCCGCTGGTTGCCATAGCGATCATATCGGTTTCCATCAAGTCGGCGACTTCTAAAATTGTTTCTGGCACGCCGCCGGCGCTCAATAAATAATTAACTTGTAGATTTTCTTTTTCTAATTTGACGCACAGGTCTTTCAAATAACGGGCGATTTTTCTTTTCTCTTTGTAGATTGAGTCTTTTGCGAAAGGACGCGCCGGCGGCGCAAACTCCGGCACAGCCGTGGGGATGACGTGGAGCAAAATTAACTCGCTCCCCAACCCGCTGGCAATGCCTTTGACATGCGGAAAAATTGCTTCAGCGGCGGGGGAGCCGTCCAACGGAACCAGGATGCGTTTATACATGCCGAGCGAACCTCCTTTTATCCACTCCCAAGCCTCAACTGAGATGATTATACGTTTAAAACTGACGTAATTTATAAAAAGTACGCGCGCCTACTCGACCACCGACTAATCTCTAATCTCTAATTATCTAATCTCCGCTCTTTCACTCCACCCAATCCAACACCTTATGCCACGCGCCCGCCAACGGCAAAAACCACGGGAAGCCATTATATAAATTCAACGGCGCATTCGGAAAATTAAATTTCGCAAACGGATGTTCCTTGATATTGCCCGCCAGCATTGCCTCAGCCACCGTTTTGCCCAAATACGAAGCCATCGCCACGCCATGCCCGGCATAGCCCAATGCGTAAAAAATGCCGTCTTCCTCGCCCACATGCGTCATCTCGTCAAACGCAAAATCCAGCGTGCCGCCCCAGACATAATCCACTTGCGTATTTTTCAATTGCGGGAAAACTTGAAGCATTTCATTGCGTAAAATTTCAGCGCTGCGTTCCAGCGTTTTTTTATTTTCAGGGAAGAACGCCGCCCGCCCGCCAAAGATCATGCGGTTATCCCACAAGCGAAAATAATTCAGAAAATGTTTGTAATCAAAAATCATCCTGTTGTGCGGGCTTAGTTCGTATGCAAGTTCATCTGATATTTTTTCAGTGGCAATCACAAACGAACCAATCGGGATAATTTTGCGTTGCAGTTTTTTTGTGACTCCGCTTGTATAGCCTGACGTGCCCACCAAAACTTTTTCTGCAATTACATTTCCTCTTTCAGTTTGGATGAAGAACCGCCCCGACCTACGCTCAAGCTTGGTGACACGCGCTCGCGCGCAAAGCGCCGCCCCAGCCTTTGCAGTTGCATTTGCTAAGCCTGCAACATATTGCGCGGGGTTGAGTCCGCCGCTGGCTTCGTCTATCAAACCGCCGTGATAAAGATTTGAGCCGATTTCATTTCTCAAATCTTGCGGAGAAATCAGTTTCGTTTTGCGATTGAATTCTTTTTCCATGAATTCAACTTCTGCTTGCAAATATCCATAATGTTTTGGTTTGTTTGCAGTTAACAAATGACCGTATCTTTTGAATCCGCAGTCAATATTTTCTGCTTTTACAACCTGCTCAACCGTATCTACCGAATCCAATGAGCATTGAAATAATTGCCGCGCAATATCTCTGCCATATTTTTTGAGCACGCTCGCCATGCTGGGCTTGAGTCCCGTTAACGTCATGCCGCCGTTGCGCGAACTCGCCCCCCAGCCGATTGTATGTTCTTCCAGTACCACAACATTCAGGTTGTTCTTCGCCAAAGTTCTCGCCGCGCTCAAACCCGTATAGCCGCCGCCGATAATTGCCACATCCACTTTTTCGGGAATGGGGGTTAAGTTTTTATCATCCGGCATTTGCACGGTGGTGTGCCAGTAGATTTGCTGTTTCATGCTTTGCTATCCATTCGCTTCGAGAATTTCTTGCCAATCTATTTCTTCAAAGGCTTTGTGCAAACGATGACCGTCTTTGACGACGATATATTCCAAGTTAGTGAAAATCTTTTCGGCAAACTGGCGCACGGGTTGTAATGGCACTACGTCGTCTTCCGTCCCGTGGATGATGATGGTTGGAATAGAAACAGGTTCGAGGTCCAAATAAGCGCCGAATTGTTTGCTCAGCAGGGCGGGCGCGAGCAAAATCAACTTTTGAACTTGGCTTGGGTGTTTGCAGGCGAAGACCGTCCCCATCAAGCCGCCAAAGGACGAGCCGATGATGATCCAATTTTTTTTGCGTCCCAAAATGGGTTTGAGTTGTTTCATGCGCTCTTCAAACGAGCCGGTGAAATCGGGCGTGATCATGCCGGGGAAAAGCTCCGCAAATTGACGGGCTTTGCCGCTTTGGCTGGTGCTTTCTAAACCGTGCAAATAAATAATCTTGGAATTATCCATTGGCTTCTTCGCTTTCTTTTTTGACGCAGGCGCGGGCGGGTCTTTTACAAAATCGGCTGGCTCTTCAGGTTTGGGCGGGATAAGCGGTTGCGGGCGCAGGAGTTCGCGTAATTCATTTTGGAGCGGGCGCGGAAAGTTTTGCGAAATGCGCCGCAAAGTAATTGCCGTGAGCGGATTTTCGGCGCGCACAAGAATCTGTTTGAGCAGAAAAATGGTTTCGTTAGGCGAGGCGCGATAGAGCGCCACAATCAGATCGGTGAGATCGCCTTGTAACGTGACGGGCGCTTCTTCAATGATCGGCTCGACGAGATCAAAGATGGCGGGCAGGTTGTTATCGCTGGTCTCCGCAATCATTGGGATTAATGCTTGAATTCCGTTTGACCAAGTGCGCGCGCGCTCGGGGTGTAAATATTCGCGGACTAAAACTAGAAATTGCTCGGGCGTTTCTCTTCTCATCCGCATTAGGCTGGTGGAGAGTAACGCCACGCGCACATCGGGGTCGCGCACTTGTTGCGTCCAAGCGGTGATGCGGGGGAGCAGGCGTTCTTCTTGCGGGGGAATGCACCCAAGCAAAAAGGCGGCGAGTAAGTGCGTTTCGAGCGCGCCTTCATCCCATAAGATGTCGGCTAGTTCTAAGGCGAAGTGTGGTTGCGCTTCTGCGGTTGGTCTGAGTTCATTTTGAATTTGAGTCAAAACGGCGGGCGGAGTGCGATAGGTTTTGAGGTTGGAGCCCGGCGAAATATTTTCTTTAGTGCGTAAGGTGTAGTTGACGTAGAAATCTAAGACTTCGCGCAAATGCTTCATAAACTCGTTGGGCAGAAAGAAAAAATCTGCTAGGCGAGTGGCTTGTTTACGCAGGCGGGCGAGGTCTATGGCGGGCATGGGGGGATCAGGTTTCAGGTGTTAGGTTTCAGGTGTCAGGTTTCGGGTGAACGAGACCTGACACCTGACACGGGAGTACCTGATACGTTAATAGGCTTTGGCGAAATAAACTTTTCGCTTGGAAGGTTTGCCGCAGACGATGCAAGTCCCTTCTTGATTGGGTTGATCGAAAGGAATGTTGCGGGTGGTGGCTTTCGCGTCTTCTTTGGCTTTGGTTTCGCATTCGCGCGATTCGCACCAATAGGAAAACGCCCAGCCGTCTTGAACGACCTTTTTCAGTTCTTCGTAATCTTTGGGGTCGTGGATGTTAGCGTCCCGATAGGCGGTGGCTTTCTTGAGGAGCGAAGCCTGAATCTCGTTCAGCAAACCATTCACAGTTTGAGTCAGGTCCGTTTGAGAGACAAAGGCTTTTCCCTCTTTGCCGGGCATATCCCGCCGCGCCAAAGCGACGGTCCCTTTTTCAATATCTTTGGGACCAATTTCAATCCGCACAGGCACGCCGCGCATTTCCCAATCGTTGAATTTGAATCCATTGCTGACGTTTTCGCGGTCGTCCATTTTGACGCGGATCTTTGCAGATTTGAGTTCGGCAAAAATTCGGTCGGCGACTTCCATCACTTTGGCTTTTTCCGCGTCATTTTTGTAAATAGGAATCACCACCGCTTGAATAGGCGCGAGGCGGGGGGGGAGGACCAAACCCTGATCGTCGCCATGCACCATGATCATTGCGCCAATGATGCGCGAAGAGATCGCCCACGAGGTCGTTTCGGCATATTGCAAAACGTTTTCTTTGTTGAGGAATTGAATCTCAAACGCTTTGGCAAAATTTGTGCTGAAATAATGCGAAGTACCCGATTGCAAAGCGCGTTTATCCCACATCATTGCTTCGATTGAAGTGGTAGTGTGCGCGCCGGCGAATCTTTCGGTTTCGCTTTTTGTGCCTTTGATGACGGGGATCGCCGCTTCTTCCAAACAAAAGCGCTCGTAAATATCGAGGATGCGGTACATTTCTTCTTTGGCTTCTTCGGCGGTTGAATGCGCCGTATGGCCTTCGTGCCAATAAAATTCGGCGGTGCGTAAAAATAATTTGGTGCGCAATTCCCAACGCAACACCGAGCCCCATTGCACAATCAGAATGGGCAGGTCGCGCCAGGATTTGACCCATTTTGAATACATGTGACCGATGATCGTTTCGGAGGTGGGGCGCACCGCTAATTTTTCTTCCAACTCTTCGCCGCCGCCGTGAGTCACCACTGCCAATTCAGGCGCGAAGCCTTCCACGTGATCTTTTTCTTTCTCAAAGAAAGACATGGGGATTAAAGTAGGAAACGCCGCATTGACGTGACCCGTCTCTTTGAATTCTCGATCCAACCATGCGGTGATATTTTCCCAAAGCGCCCAGCCATAAGGTTTCACCACCATACAGCCGCGCACAGGCGCGTAATCTGCCATGTCTGCGCGCACGACCAATTGGTTGTACCATTCTGCAAAATCTTCCGTTCGGGTAGGTAATTTTTCTTCTGCCATTTTTTCCTCTAGGGTTACGGGTTTAAAGCTTGAAGGTTATTAGGTTAAGGATTAAACCTTCAACTTGGAACTTTCAATTTTCTAACTTAACTACTGCAGTTTTCACATCTTCCGCAAAGTATAACAACTCGCGCTGATGTTTGGATAGATAACTTTCAAAGTCGTTGAAGAGCTGATTAAAAGTGGACTGCCAACCGCTCCCAATCAGCGTGAGCGGTCTGGGCGGTAAGGCTTCGGTGATCATTAAATTCCACATCAACGAAATTTCAGTGAGCGTGCCTGCGCCGCCGGGCAAAGCGATTGCCGCGTCGCAACCCTGAATCAAACCCGCCAAGCGTTCCAGCAAAGTTTGCATTCTGCGTTCTTCTTTGACCCATTGATTAGGCTTAGACTGGCGCCACTCTTCAAGATCAATGCAGATAACGCCAATCACATGTCCGTTGGCTTCGTAAGCGCCGCGTGAGACCGCTTCCATCGTACCCATGTATCCGCCCGTGAGCACAACATGCCCAGCCTCGGCAAGTAATTTGCCAAGTAAACGCGCTTCTGCATAAGCCGCCGTTCCTTCTTTTGGTTGTGCGCCGCCAAATATCGTTACGTTCATTCTTCAACATCCCAATTCTTTTCTAAAATAAAAACGGCTCGCCAAGTCTGGGAGCCGTTGTGGGTACAGTAAAACAAACCTAGCCAGACAGGGAAGATTTATAAATTCGCGGGCTTGGGTTCGGGATTAATTTCAT
>JADLCG010000213.1 GCA_020847355.1 Anaerolineales bacterium
GCCCACAATTCTACATCCGCACAATGGATGTGACCGGCAATATCGCTTTGCCGGAAGGCGTGGAAATGGTGATGCCGGGCGACAACGTGAACCTGACCGTAGAATTGATCGTGCCGGTGGCGTTGGAGCAAGGTTCTAAATTCGCCATCCGTGAAGGCGGTCTCACCGTCGGCGCGGGCGTCGTTACTAAAATTATTGCGTAAGTAGAAAGTAAGGTAGTAAGATGGCTTCCAAGAAGAAGGACATTCGCCCCGTCATTACGCTTCAATGTAATGATTGCAAAGAGCGAAATTACACCACCGAAAAGAATCGTCGCAACGATCCAAATCGGTTAGAATTCAATAAATACTGTAAGCGTTGCAAGAAACACACACAGCATCGCGAAACAAAATAGTTTACGAGTCAGGCGGTTGAGAACCGTCTGACTAACTTAGGCCAGTGGCTCAATTGGCAGAGCACTCGTCTCCAAAACGAGCGGTTGTGGGTTCGATTCCTACCTGGCCTGCCTTGGCAACGTCGCTTTCACAAAGGCGACGTTTTAGCCGTAAAATCAAGAAGGAGTATATCCCTTGGCTGAGAAAGAAAAAAAAGCCCGCAGAAGCGAAAACGCTTTACAGAAATATTGGCGCGAAACTACGGGCGAACTAAAAAAAGTTAGCTGGCCCACCTGGCCCGAAGCCTGGCGCCTGACCCAATTGGTGCTTTTGGTGATGGTAGTGATGGGAGTTTTTCTGGGCGTTATGGATACGCTTGGTCGAGAGGTGGTCAACCTCTTAATCAACGTGAAATGAGGATGAATGGATTTACCGGAGCAGTTTGAACAGGAACCGACGGAAGAGAAAGCTGAGGAGTTTGCCGCTCCTGTGGCAGTTTCCGCGTTACCTTCCAAGCCGAAGCCTGCCGCTCGCTCCGAGCAGATCCCAACCGATCTGCCTTCGGTGGAAGTGACAGTAGAAGGCCCGGCGTGGTATGTTATTCATTGTTATTCAGGCTATGAGAACAAAGTCCGCCATAACCTTGAGCAACGTATCGAGACGATGGGGATGAAAGACAAAATCTTCGACGTCGTCATCCCGACTCAAGAAGAAATTGAAGTGAAGGACGGTAAGCGCAAAAAGGTGGAACGGCATATCTTCCCCGGATATGTTTTGGTCAACCTCGCGCTCACTGAAGAATCTTGGTATGTAGTGCGTAACACGCCCGGCGTGACGGGTTTCGTAGGGATGGGCAATTCGCCCACGCCTTTGCGCCCGGAAGAAGTGGCTCAGATCGTGAAGCGCATGGAAGCCGAAGCCCCAACCGTGAAAGTCACCTACAAAGTGGGCGAGCGGGTGCGGATCGTGGACGGACCGTTCAACGACTTCCGCGGCGTAGTTGCTGAAATTGATATGGAGCGCACGAAAGTTCGCGTGATGGTAAGTTTCTTTGGTCGTGAAACGCCTGTTGAGTTGGATTTCTTACAGGTAGAAAAAAGTTAATGTGGCAGTAGCAAGCCTCCCGTAGGCTTGATGCGGTGGGAGGGTCTCCCGTAAATGACCCGCTAAAACCACACCTGCCCCTGCGTCACAGGTGCAGGCATAGGAGTTAAATCAAATGGCAAAAAAACTAAAAGCAATTGTCCGCCTCCAGCTTGAAGCTGGAAAAGCTAATCCGGCGCCTCCCGTAGGTCCCGCGTTGGCGAGTCATGGTATCAACATCATGGCTTTTTGTAAGGAATACAACGCCCGCACGTCCGGCAAGCCAGGCGAAGTATTGCCCGCTGAAATCACCATTTATACAGATGGTTCTTTCACCTTTGTGCTTCGCACTTCGCCCGCCGCAGTGTTACTGCGTAAAGCCGCTAAAGTTGACAAAGGCTCCGGCGTTCCGAACAAGGAAAAAGTCGGCAAGGTGACTCGCGCGCAAGTGAAAGAAATTGCCGAGCTGAAGATGAAAGATTTGAACGCCATCAATTTGGAAGGCGCGATCAAGCAAATTGAAGGAACTGCCCGCTCGATGGGCATCACCGTTACCGATTAATTTTGTGGGAGGGTTGGTTCTGCCGCCCGCTTGCACCACGGAGGATAAAATGACTAAACACGGAAAGAAATATAACGCCGCCGCCGCCAAAGTTGATATTGACAAAGTCTATTCTGCTAAAGAAGCGG
This sequence comes from Anaerolineales bacterium, assembly GCA_020847355.1. Taxonomy (GTDB): domain Bacteria; phylum Chloroflexota; class Anaerolineae; order Anaerolineales; family Villigracilaceae; genus Villigracilis. The sequence goes on from JADLCG010000213.1 coordinate 2,148, forward strand.
TTGCGCTGGCAAAAGAAACGTCCATCACCAAATTTGACGCGACGATTGAAGTTCATATGCGCACAACCTTAGATTCCCGTCAGGCGGATCAACAACTGCGCGATGTGGTTGTGCTCCCGAACGGCTTGGGAAAGACGGTGCGCGTTTTGGTGTTCGCGCAGGGTGAAGGCGCCGCCGCCGCGCGCGCCGCAGGCGCCGATTTGGTGGCTGACGACGATGAAACCTTGAAGAAATTGGAAACTGGCGCGTTGGATTTTGACGTGGCAATTGCCACCCCAGACGCGATGGGGAAGGTCGGGCGCTTGGGGCGCGTGCTTGGTCCCCGCGGTTTAATGCCAAACCCCAAAGCCGGAACTGTAGTTCCCGCTCAGGATATGGATCGCGCGATTAAAGAAGCCAAAGCTGGGCGTGTTGAATATCGTCTGGATAAAACCAATAATATCCATGTTATGATTGGCAAAGCTTCTTTTTCAGCCGAAAAATTGTACGAGAATTATGTCGCTTTGATGGAAGCTATTAATAAATCTCGCCCGTCTGGAGCAAAAGGCGGCTTTGTCAAAAGAATCACCATTGCTTCAACAATGGGACCCGGCGTGAAAGCCGATCCCAGCGAACATATTGAAGGTGCCGAGTAGCAAGTAGCGCTCGTTTATCTTAACAGCCACTTCGCCAGTGAAGGCAGGCGCTCTCGTTTGAGAGCTTAATCCCCTGCTCAGGTGAAGACGACCAGCAAATTTCAGCCTATCAAGGCTGGCTCATTTCATTGGGTATTTGCCAAAGTCTTTGCCGCGTGATGTTGGCAAAGACTTTTTTATTGAAAGGAGGTGAATACCCTTTGGCAATTTCTAAGCAACGCAAAGAGGAAGCGCTCGCCGCTTACTCTGAATGGGTCAAGAAGAGCGAAGCCGTGATTTTGGTTGAATACACCGGCGCGCGCATGAAAGACCTAAATAATATCCGTAGCAAGATCCGCGAAGCTGGCGGCGAATTTCACATCGTCAAAAATACGTTAGCCCGCCGCGCTTTTGCAGATCAAGGCATGGAACTGCCCGCAGATTATCTCGTGAAATCTACGGCGATTTCATTTGCCTTTACCGATCCAGCTTCTACCGCCAAGGCTCTGACCGACGCGACAAAAGGCAACGAATTCGTGAAGGTGAAGGGCGGTTTTATGGCTGGCAAGGCGCTGAACGCGAATCAAGTTAAAGCCCTTTCCGAACTGCCGCCGCTCCCGGTGATGCGCGCAACTTTGTTGGGCGTTTTACAAGCCCCGGCTGGCAAACTCGTCCGTACTTTGGCGGAACCCGCTCGCGGCCTCGCGGCGGTCATCAAGGCACGCACTGAATCTCAGGCGAGCGCTTAATTATCTGCCGTAAGCGAACCTTACGGAAAATCAAAACTACAACTATTAATTATTAGCAAGGAGTGCTAAACATGTCTGAAAAGCTCGAAAAACTCGTGGAAGAACTCTCCACCTTATCCGTTCTTGAAGCCGCTGACCTCGTCAAGAAGCTCGAAGAAAAATGGGGCGTTTCTGCCGCCGCGCCGGTGGCTGTTGCCGCTGTGGGTGGCGGAGCCGCTTCCGCTGAACCCGTTGAAGAAAAGACCGAATTTGACGTGGTCATCAAAGACGCTGGCGCCAAGAAGATTGACGTGATCAAGGTCGTTCGTCAATTGACCTCGCTTGGTCTCGGCGAAGCGAAGGCTTTGGCTGAAACCGCCGGTTCTAAAGTCCTCTCTGGCGTAGGCAAAGAAGCCGCTCAAGACGCCAAGAAGAAGCTCGAAGAAGCAGGCGCTCAAGTAGTTGTTGAGTAGTCTCTTTCGTGAAATAAAAAGCGACTTGCAAATGCAAGTCGCTTTTTATTTGGATTTAGCGTGAAGCGTGCGATTAATTGAGGCGATCCATTTTGCGAATGACCATCACCACTTTGCCTTTGATTTCAACTTGTTCGTTTTTCTTGACCATAATTGGCTTCATGGTGGGGTTGGCGGGTTGCAGGCGATAGCCGTCTTTCTCTTTGTAGAAATATTTGAGCGTCGTTTCGTTGCGCTCGGAAAGCCAAACGGCGACCATATCTCCATTGCGGGCTTCTTGCGAAGGTTTGAGAATCACAATATCGCCGTCGTTGACCATTGCGTCAATCATTGAATCGCCTTGGACTTTGAGCGCAAAGAGTTCTTTGCCTTTTTCTTTTGCAGGCATGAGCGAGGTGGCGATTTCAACTGAATCTTCGGAGGTGAAAGAGCTAAAATCTGCGTTGGCTGGAACGGGGATTGGCTCGCCAGCTTGAATCACGCCTAATACTGGCACGCGGAGCATATCTCCGAGCGGGGTGTTGCCGGTGAGGCGCATACCGCGTGAGATTTTGCGATCTCTTTCGAGGTAGCCGCTTTTTTCTAGTTGATCAAGATAGTAATTGACTACCGAGGTGGATGAAATTTCGCAGTGTTCGCCAATTTCGCGGATTGAGGGCGGGTGTTTATGTTCGCGTTGATAAGACTCAATAAACCCCAGGATTTTTTGGTGTCTTTCGCCGATGCCTTTGCTTTTTCGAACCATCATTAGAGCCTCCTGCCAAACTTGTGGCATGTTGAGCATTCTTCGCTCATTTGTGCTAGATATAATAACCGAACGCTTGTTCTGTGTCAAGGATTTTGAGGCGGCTATTTTTGCTTGAAAATGGCGCGGGAGGCGGTAATGCTAATTGTCCAGAATCAGGCTGGGGCGGGGAAGGCGGCGTTTATTCCCTTAAAATTGATTTTTTTAGCTTCAAATTGAAATTTTCAAGATTATCCTTAGTTTTATTGAAATCGCTATTGACAAAATCAATAATATGAATATAATTATTTTTGTAAACAGAACTTCTGATTGATTTTATTGATATACGGTTCAATTTTACGAAGGAGTATCCCATGAACCAGCAAAATTTTCATACCTCGGCGGTTATTTTTGAGAAGCGCCTAAAAGAACGAGAGGCAAACGAAGCCGTTGATGCGCCAAATAAAAAGACCAGTTCGTTTTCTTTATGGAAATGGCTGGCGGCGTTATGGGGCAGGAAAGCCAAACGTGAAGCCCGTGCGCCAAGAACGGCGCTTGGCTCGGCGGGTAAGTTTTCTAAACTTAAATAGGAATGCCGAGTAAAATATTGGTAATTTGATTTTATATTTCGAGTTTTTTGGGAGATGTTATGAGACCTGCGCCTACTCGTTGCCCGGTTTGTGAAGCTGAATTAGCTGTGACGCGCTTGCATTGTTCGTCCTGCGATACGACAATTGAAGGAAATTTTATTTCCGGACATTTTGGGAATTTGACGCTTGAGCAGTTGAATTTTGTGTTTACCTTCGTCCGTTGCGAAGGGCGGATCAATCGTATGGAGCAGGAACTTGGGCTTTCGTATCCGACGATTCGCAACCGCTTGCATGAGGTGATTCGCGCTTTGGGTTACGAGCCGGGTAAGGATGAGCCGGTTGAAATTTCTCAAGAAAAGCGAAATTCGATTTTGGAAGATTTGAGCGCTGGGAAGATTAGCGCGGAAGATGCAACGCGTTTATTGCGCGGCGCAGAGGAGTAGGCAATGTCTAAGACAATTTCTGCTGGGCGAACTCCAAAAATTGTGATCGAGCGGGTTGAAGGCGATCTTAGCTTGGTGGGCTGGGATGGGGAAGATACTTTGCTCAAAGCGGACGCTGAAACTTTAAAGGTTAAGCACAGCGGCGAGGAGATCGCGATTGTCTGCGAAGACGATCTTTCGATTCGCACGCCGAAAGGCGCGCGGGTTTTGGTTAAGAACTTGGCTGGCGACGCTTCGATTCGCGGGATTGTCGGCGAAATTGAAATCAAAGAAGCGGGCGGAGATCTGTCCGTGCGGGATGTAGAAAATGTTTCAGCGGATACGCTCCATGCGGATTTGAATCTGCGGAGCGCCAAAGGAAACGTGTTTGTCAAAAACGCGCAAAGCGACGTTTCCATCCGTGATGTGCAGGGTAACGTGACGCTTGAATCGGTGGCGGATGATTTGGTTTTGCGCGATGTGCGCGGCAATGTGAGCGCCAATGTGAGCGAGGACGTGGTCTTTTATTTGAATCCGCAATCTGAGAAGCGCTATACGATCAATGCGGGCGAAGATATTTTGTTGGTGATGCCGGCGCAAGCCAACGCCACTTTGACCATGACGGCTGATGAAATTTCACTGGATTGGAAGGGCAGTCAACTTGAAGAGGACGCGACTTCCGCGGTGGTGACGCTGGGAAACGGCTCCGCTAAAGTGACCTTGAGCGCTGGTTGTGATATTCGCGTTTCTAATCGGTTGGATGCGGGCGAATCGGCTGAGGATTTTGGGAACTTTGCCGGAATGGGGATGGATTGGTCGGATAATGATTGGTCGGATATGGGCGCGCGTATCTCTCGGCAAGTTGCGCAGGCGACGAAGCGCGCGGCTGAATCTAGCCGTCGGGCGGCGGAGCGAGTGGCGGAAGCTGAACGCCGTATGGCGGAACGAATGCATGACGCTCAAAAACGCGTTGACGATCGGATCAACCGCAAGATCAATATTGGTATTGGGCGTTGGAATTGGGATGTGGCTTCAAAAGGCGCGCCTGCGCAACCGGCTTCTCCCGCTTCGCCGGTCTCTGATGAAGAGCGTCTGGCGGTTTTGAAGATGTTGCAGGAGAAGAAGATCTCGGCTGAAGACGCCGATAAATTGTTGGCGGCTTTGGAAGGAGACGCTTAATGTCTGCTGAAGAGCGCCAAAAGATTTTGCAATTGGTTGCGGATGGAAAAATCAGCGCTGATGAAGCCGCAAGTTTAATGCGCGCTTTGGATGAATCTGCCGAGGCGGAAATGGATGTTTTTGAAACGCCATCCGGCTTCAGCGAGGAGAGAAGCGATGCCGCAGAGTTTGAAAATGTCCGCAAGCAGGCGCTGCGCTGGGCGTTGATCCCAATCTGGGTTGGAATTGGCGTCATCATTTTGAGCGCGTGGGGCATGTATGCGGTTGCGCAAAATGCGGGTTATAACTTTTGGTTTTTCTGTTTGAGCGTGCCTTTGTTTTTAGGCATTGCGACGCTGGCTTTCGCCGCGGCGGCGAAGAAGGCGCGCTGGCTATATGTGAATGTGGATCGTTCGCAAGCGCAGGATTGGCCCCGGAAGATTACAATTGCGCTTCCGCTCCCGCTGGGTTGGGTGGGCTGGTTTCTCAAAAATTTTGGAAGCCGAATTGACGGCTTGAAGCAGACCAACGTGGATGAAATTTTGACGGCAATCTCAATGACGCAAGCTGTGAACGAACCGCTCATTGTTAATGTGGATGAAAGCGAGAATGGGGAGCGCGTGCAAGTATTCATTGGTTAGGAGTTTGATATGGCAAATACCGAAGAGCGAATGAAGATTTTGAAAATGATCGAGGAGGGAAAAATTAGCGCGGACGAAGCCTCTAAATTGCTGGCGGCTTTGAGCGAACCGCGCCGTCCGGGCATTCCCACGCCGCCGCGCCCGCCTGGGATGGGCGGGGGAGCGCGTTGGCTTCGCATTCGCGTAACGGATACGCGGACTGGGCGTTCAAAAGCTTCCGTTCAAATTCCTTTGGCATTGGTGGACGCCGGTTTGAAAATCGGCGCGCACTTTGCGCCTGAAGTCCAAGGCGTGGATATGAGCAATGTGATGGAAGCCTTGCGGATGGGCGTGATGGGTAAGATCATTGACGTGACCGACGAAGAAGACGGCGAACACGTTGAGATTTTTATTGAATAA
>JADLCG010000214.1 GCA_020847355.1 Anaerolineales bacterium
CCTGTGCCGTTGCCTAAAATATCGTCTTTCCATTTTGGGTCTTGTTGAGAAAAATAGACGAGTTGAAATGCCATAGTGAACCTCTTTCTGGATGAATGGAATGAACTGTTTGAATTATACCTTTCGCCTCGCGCCTAACGGATGGCTGGTTCTAACCATTGAGCCGATTCGCCGCCTGATGAAAATTGATCAGCGCTTCGATGAAGCCTTTTTGCCCGGAAGCGTATTGCGTCGCTAGGGTATTCAACCGAAAGACCAGCGTTTTGCCGTCGTTCAATTCCAGCGCAATCATTTTCTGATTCAAAAATCCGCTGGGCTTGACGGATTTAATATCAGCGTAGGGAATTTCGCCGAGTTCTTTATTGACCATTTTTAGCGAAGCGATGCCCATCTCTGTGGCGATAATGAACAATCGTTTGCGCGTCAACGCCGCGAAGAAATAGCCGTCGCCGATCAGGCTCAAGCCGTGCGAGGCGACTACTTTCGCCAAAGACTTTGTATATAGAAAGCCCGTCAATTCAATAGATTCTCCGGGCGCGAGACGCGAAATCAACTCGTTGTGGATGAATTCGTCAAACTTGTGCATGGCTTCTCTCCTTTTCCAGATAATAAAACAGACCTCTTGCATAAGTAGTTGTAGGGCGGGTTTTCAACCCGCCATGCGTCAAATTTCAAGAGGGCGTCAGGCTTTTAGCCTGACCTACAATTGACTTTCGCAAGAGGCTAATATGAAAATAGATAACCGTTAGAAGCGCCAATGTAGAGCAAAGTGAAAATCCCCAGCGGGTATAACTTTCCCATGCTGGAAATAAATTGACGACGAAAACGCTGGAAGCGACAATAGAGATAATGATAAAAGGTTTTAACCGTTGTTTGAGCTTAGATTGAAGAAGCGCCGCTTGAATAAACGGTAAAAAAATAAAATAATGATGCCAGGCAGTTTCGATCAGAAAAGGCAAAGTGCAGAATAAAAGCGAAATAGAGAATACGCCGGTCGAGTCAAGTTTATGTTTGTTTATCTGCCAAAGTAAAATCATATTGAAAAGACCAATCATAAACCCGGCATATCGGAATATTTTCAAGACGAATACACGCGCAGGATCAACCCCTAATAATCTTGCAAGCACATACGGCGCGTATTGCGCGTTTGGGTTGGAAGCGGTAGCTCCTAAGACCGATAATTTTTGGAAAGATAAGCTCATAAAGTTGAGCCAATGGTCAAAGCCGAGTAGAGAAATAGGCAGAAGCAATAGAAGCGCAAAACAAGTCAGCGCGAATGCGAGAAGCGCTTGCTTATCTTTTTTGAAGAGGAAATATAAAATAAAAATCCCCGGATAATATTTGATCGAAGCGCCAAAGCCGAGCAAGATTCCCGCCCAAACGGACTTTCCGTTTTTCTGCGCCAGCCACGCGCCGAGGATGGCGAGCGTCATCAATGAGCTGACCTGCCCCCATTTGAAATTGTGAATGACGGGCAAGGAGGTGAAAAATATTCCAGCGTAGATTAATTGCTTCGTGAGCGTATCCAGCCGGAGCGCGGAAAGCGGCGCGATGAAGAGCAGGAGCGTCAAAATGATTTGGATGATTCCCCAAGTTTGAGTCGCGGTGTTAAGCGGTAAGTTCCCCAGCGGCGCAGTGAGAATTGCAAAAAACGGCGAATATAAATAACCGTAAATGGGTTCTTTGGTTTCAAAGATGGCTTGGGCGGTTGGGTAATAATGAATGCTGAAATCGCAAAATAAATTTTCGCAAGGGTCAATTTTTTGGTTGAAGTTTTGTAAACTGCCCCACGCGAGAAAGTAAAAAAAATAAAGCCCCAGGCCGAGGAGCGCGAAAGCGCCGATTTTTTTCATCATGGGCTGATTGAGCGGAGATATTCATCCATCAGATAATCGTATTGACCGGTGTTGAATTTCCAAATGGCAACCAGACGATTGTGATTGAATAAATCTCCCTGCGTGACTAGGCGTAGAGCGTCATAATATTCAGCTAAAGCCGGGTTGACGATTAAATTTTTATGTTGCGTCACCGTCTCCAGATAGCCTTTGGGCAGGGGCGTGAAGAAATGCCCGGGCCGCCATGCCCCCGCAGTAAATGGGATGCGCGCCAATAAAGGATCGGCTAAGCCGTATTGGTCAATGATGTGAACTTTATTGCCGACGAAGAAACCGAGATAGCCGATATTGACCTCGACAATTACCGATTGCCCGCTCTGCCGATATTTCAGCCCCTGATAAACGGACTGCCCATGCGGCTGAATGTCATCTTCGGCCGCTCCCACCAAGCCGGATACGGAAACATAAATGGTTTGTTCGTCCGCGATGCCATGCGCGTCAATATACTCTGCGGCGGCTTGATGGCGCAAGTTGAAGATGGATGGGTTGGTAAATAGCGATCGGGTTTCGAGCAGGGCGATCAGCGCAAATGCGCCGATTATATAAATGCGTTTTGGATCGGTTTGCTCGATGTAGTTTTGAAGCAAGAGAGCGGAAATTAATAAGGGGACGGAGAAGAAGCGCCCGCTCATAAAATCGCCCCCAATCCAGAGGATGTAGAAGAGATAGAGCCCACAGCCGATGGCGAGCGAAATGAATTTTGGAGAACGAGAGCGAAGCCCTATGAAGATTCCGCAAAGGATCGTGAGAACGGTGACTGTATCAATCCGCAGGGAATTTACAAAATACCATCCGCCCTGGGCGATCAATTCAAGCCGTGGAATTTGCACGTTTAACTTGGCGTAGGCTGTGTTCGGAAATGGGAAGCCATAATAAAACGTGGAGAATATTTCCCAGAGCAGAAAGGGCGTAAACCCGGCGATGAAAGCGAAGAGCGTTTCTTTTTTGGGCGACTGGATGAATAGCCAGAGGAAAGCGGGGATGAATACAAGCGCCAGATCGGTTCGGTTGAAGACCGCCAGACCGGCGAGCGCGCTCAAGACGCGCAGGTTTGGCTGGTTTTGAAAGAAAAGAAAAACGAAACAGCAGA
>JADLCG010000215.1 GCA_020847355.1 Anaerolineales bacterium
ATTATGAACGCCGTGATTGGTCACGCCATTCGCTCGCATTATCCGAATGTGCAAAACGTGATTTTGCGTAATTATGATCCAGCCATGCGCGATATGCTCGAAGCCTTTGGAATGCAAATCGTCAGTTCCACTTCTTGGGGAGCCGAGCGGATGCAAGGCTTACTGATTGACCCTTCTTTCCAGCCGGTCTTTTCCGCAGGCAATGGCGAGGTCGGTATGTATGAAATGTACATCCCTGAAAAATGGGAATCTCTGACCATCGCTGAATTATTGAACAGTTGCGGAGAAATTGTGTGCGTCGCGCTCACCCGCGCCGGCCGCGCAGAATTGCCTGCGCCCAGCGTCAAACTTTTAAGCGGCGATGTGCTGACCGTGAGCGCCACACTGGAAGGCGTGAACGCCTTACGGTCTAAATTGCGAGCGGGCAAGGAGGAGGCTTAAGATGTTAGTATTTATTGCAGGCGGCGGGCGGACTGGCTCCCAACTTGCCATTCAATTGATTCAACAAGAGTATGATATTCGGATTGTCGAGCATCGCAAAGATTTGCTCGCCCGCCTTCATCACGAACTCCCCACCGAAGTTATTTTTGAAGGGCGCGCGGCAGACCCAACGGTTTTAGAAGAAGCCGGTTTGGCGAAAGCCAACGTCGTCATCGCTTGCACCAGCGACGACGCCACCAATCTGGTCATTTGTTATCTTGCGCGCACAGTCTTCAAAGTGAAGCGCACCGTAGCGCGGATCAACAATCCGCGCAATGCCTGGCTATTCAACGAAGATTTCCACGTGGACGAAAAGATTGATCAAGCCGACGTGATGTCGCATTTGATTCAAGAAGAAATGTCGCTTGGCGATATGATCACGCTCCTCAAACTCCGCCGTGGGCGTTATGCCTTAGTGGAAGAAAAAGTGGCGCGCGGCACCAAAGCAATTGGCGTTGAGCTTAAGCATTTGGGCTTACCCGAGCAATGCGTGATCGCCGCGATCATCCGCAAAGGCCAGATCGTTTTGCCGCGCGGCGATACCAAACTCGAAGAACATGACGAAGTGCTGGCAATTACGGATACCGAAGGCGCGAAGCAGTTGGAACAACTGCTAGAGCCAACGGATCGCTCAAATATGTAATAAAAAAATCCCGACATTTTGTCGGGATTTTTTTATAGGCTTGGAAGTTGAAACTCCGTTTATTTATTTGCCAAGTCCTTCGCTTGTTCCACATACGCCAGCGATTGATGTCTGAAGTACGTGTTATACAATTCGGCGTAATGACCGCTTTGCGCAAGCAAACCGGCATGATTACCCTCTTCAATGATCGTCCCCTTTTGCATCACCACGATTCGATCTGCGGCTTTGACGGTAGATAAGCGGTGCGCGATCAGGATACTGGTTGAGTTCTTGAGAATCAAGTTGAGAGCTTGTTGAATCTGCCATTCGGTAAATGGGTCAATGCTGGCAGTCGCTTCGTCTAAGATGAAGATAGCGGGGTTTTGGGCAAGGACGCGCATCAACGCCACCAATTGCCTCTGCCCCATAGATAAATGATTCCCTCTTTCGCCAACTTGAGTGTGCAAACCGTCTGGCAGGGTTTCCAGCCATTCGCCGTCGCCAATTTTTCTAGCGAGTTTGAGCATCTCTGCTTCGGGGGCGTTAGGAGCGGCGTACCGAATATTTTCAGCCACAGTGCCTGAGAATAAAAATGGAACTTGCGAAACGATACCAAGCTGACGGCGATATTGATTCAAGTCAAAGGCGCGAATATCCCGGCCGTCAATCAATAATCGGCCTTCGTGATATTCGTAAAAACGGGCGATCAACTTGGCGATGGAGGATTTTCCCGCGCCGGTATGACCGACCAGGGCCAGAGTCTCTCCGGGTTGAATGACCAAGTTGAAGTCGGTCAGAATCGGTTCTTTGTCCGAATAGCGAAAATGCATATGATCAAAATGAATTTCGCCTTTGAGGCGCGGCACATCTTGTTTATCTTTTTGAATTACGTTGGGATCGGCGTCAATCAAGGCAAAGACGCGCTCGGCGGCGGAAAGCCCGCCTTGAATTTGCGCCCAAAACGAGGTGAGGTTTAAAACTGGAAAAAAGAATTGGTCGAGGCTGATGATGAAAAGATACCAGGCGCCAATGCTAACGAGACCTTTCTCCACGCTGAAGCCGCCGACATAAATGAGAATACCTACAAAAATGCCGCCAATCGCATTCAGCACCGGAAAGACCAGCGAAAGCACAAGCCCGCGTTGCACATTAACTTGATACGATTGCTGATTGGATTCGTCAAATGATTTGAAAATGCTTTCCTCTTGACGAAAATTTTTGGCGATTGAAATGCCGCTGATGGTTTCTTTGATCGCGGCGTTCACGTCGGACATGGCTTTCATGCCTTTTTTGGTGACGCGCCTAGCCATCTCGCGGAAGCCGGCCGCAATAGCGAAAATAAACGGCAGGAAGCCGACCATTAATAAGGCGAGACGCCATTCGGTGCGAAAGAGGACGACGGCGATGATGATGGCTTGAGCAATTTGCGCGCTCACATCGGTGACGATGACCACAAGTTGACCAAAATCATTGGTATCGGATGTGATCCGCGAAACAATGCGACCGGATGAAAATTGATCGTAGAAGGATAGGTCGTGTTCGGCGGCGGCGCGGAAGGCGCGCGTGCGCATACTTAAGACGACATCGCCAACCGAGCGAATGACCAGAGCGCGCCTGAGCCAGTTTAATCCCCATAAGCCAAAGGCGACGCCAACCAAAGCCAGACCCACATAGGAAATTTCCTGAATAGTGGGTTGATCCTGAATAACATCTACAGTTTTGGAAACGAGAATAGGCAATGCCGCGCCAATAAACGCCAAGGCGATAATGATAACGGAAGCCCAACTCAGCCGTTTAAGTTGCGAGCCAAAATACCCGATCATGCGTTTGACAAGAACGCGGTCTGTGTATTGTCTGTCGTATTTTTCGTCGTCTAAGCCTGCAAAGAAACCCATAATATCCTCATTATGTCATTGCGAGGGCGTTCTTGCTCTTTGCCCGAAGCAATCCCCAACATAATTGGAGATTGCTTCGCCACGAAGAACAAGAGCGTGGCTCGCAATGATATGAATTATTCTCTAAAAATTCTCGAATACGCTTCGGATGTTTGCATCAATTCTTCATGCGAGCCGATAGCGGCGATTTCGCCTTTGCGCAGAACGATGATCAGATCTGCCCAGCGGATTTGCGAGAGCCGATGCGTGATGATGAAAGTCGTCCGTCCGCGGGCGGCGTTGGAGATGGCGCGTTGAATTTTATCTTCGGTGGCGGAATCAATGGCGGAGGTTGAATCGTCCAAGACTAAAATTTTTGGCTCGGTTAAGAATGCGCGCGCCAAAGCGACGCGCTGACGTTGTCCGCCGGAGAGCGTCGCGCCGCGTTCCCCGACAATGGTGGCGTAGCTCTCGTCAAAATCGAGAATGAAATCATGCGCCTGCGCGGCGATGGAAGCCGCCATGATTTCATTTTTACTTGCGCCGGGTTTGCCAAAGGCAATGTTATCGTTGAGCGAGCGCGAGAATAAAAAGATATCCTGTTCAATGATCGAAATTTGTTCGCGCAAAGAAGCCAGATTCCATTCGCGCACATCCACGCCATCCACCAAAACTGCGCCCGCGCTAACGTCATAAGTGCGGTTGATCAACTTGGCGAGCGAGGTTTTGCCCGCTCCAGTTTGACCGACAATGGCTACGGTTTGCCCGGGCTTTACCTTGAACGAAATATTTTTCAAGATTATTTCGCCGCTTGGGTATTTGAAGGAGACGTTCTGAAATTCAATGGCGCCGCGTATCTGCGAGGTTGTGCCTGAAGCGTTCTGGTCAAGATGCGTCTCGCTATTGATCAAATCTAAAATCCGCCGAGCGGATGAAATGCCGGAAGATATTTGCGAATAGGCGAATGTCGAGGTGAAAGTTGGGAAGCTCAAAAGTTGCAACATGCCGAAGTAACCAATGACCTGACCGACGGTAAGCATGCCCGCTTGATATAAAAGCAGAGCATGAAACAATCCGCCAGCAAACGCAAACCCCAAGAGGAGCATGGCGATATATCGAGCCTCTAACTCGCCTTGTTGCACAAAAGCGTCGCGAACCTTTTTGGCGTTGAAAATGAAGCGATCCACTTCGGCTTCTTCCTGAGCGGCGCCTTTCATAATTTCAATGCCGTCCAACGATTCAGAAAGGTGCGTGTTCATGGCGCCGAAGGTCGCCCGCACATCGTCTGTGATCGGCGCTAATTGTTTGAGATAACGCGCCAGAGCCACAAAGTAGATCACGGTGAAAATTAGCGGCGTAAGAATTAATGACCAATGATAGGTTGGGGCAAAAAACAACGGCATCAAAATAAACATGAATGAGCCAACTACCAAGTTGACGCCCGGGCTAAACATGTAATTCACTTCGCGCACATCGTTGGTGGAACGCGCCATAGTATCGCCTACTGGCTGTAAGTTATGAAAGGTCATGCTTTTGCCAAGCAGGGAAAGATATAACTCGTCGCGAATATCGCGTTCCATTTTTTGAGCCATCAATTCCGCGCCAAAATTTCGGCCGAATTGCAACACGCCGCGAATGATTTGCGAGATTCCAATGGTTAATGCCAGCGGCAATAATACGCTGGTATCCATGTGGTCTTTGATTGAGTCGAAGGCGTCGCCGGTTAAGACCGGCACCACCACCGCCAGCACGGCGTTGCCAATCGCTCCGATAACGAGCAAGAGCATAATGCCCCAGTATGGACGAACATGCGAAAGAATCCAGCGGCTTACGTTGGAGTAATCAAATTTATTCTTTCGGGCTAAAGTGAATTCTGCGGGAACTTCAATGGTTGACATAGAACAATTGTACCATTTTTGATTTTGCCCCCGCGTAATCCCAACCTCAATATCTTAAGGTCTGAGAGCGTGGTTAATGTTGCGCCAACGGGATTTGCAGATAAAAAGTACTACCCTTGCCCAGCACGCTTTGCACCCAAACCCGACCGCCATGCCGCTCGGCAATAGATTGGACAATTGCCAAGCCCAAACCAGAGCCGTGTTGTGCGCGGGCTTCGCGCTGGTTGCCGCGATAGAACTTTTCAAACAAGCGCGATAAATCCTCAACCGGGATGCCGATGCCGCTATCTTCCACTTCAAAAATTAACTGGTTTTGCTTGGTCGCCGTGCGCACGTTGACCTTGCCGCCTTCCGGCGTATATTTAATCGCATTCTCCACCAAGTTATAAAAAGCCTGATGCAGTAAAGCGTGATCGGCTTCGACTGCGTGAGGCATATCTTTAGAGAGTTCTACGCTCAAAGCGATATTCTTTTGACTGGCTTGCAATTGCAAAGCGCTGGTGGCGCGCTCGATAATATCCAAAACCGAGACGTTCTCCACCTGCAAGCCAACGCCAATTTCAATACGTCCCAAGTCCAAAAGGTTGTTGACCAAGCGCGACATATTCCCCACGCCGATCACGATCTTATTAACATAACCTTGTTGCTGTTCATTGAGCTGACCGACAGTCTCTAACATAGTGGCATATCCGCGCATTAAAGTCAGCGGCGAACGCAGGTCGTGACTGACCGTCGCCACGAATTCAGATTTCATCGTATCTAATTCTTTGAAATGGGTCACATCGCGCATAATGCACACGCGCCCAGTGGGGCGACCCTCCACGAGGACTGTGGAAGCGGTGGCAAGGTATGTTCGCTGATCGGCAAGCACGATTTCAGTGGATTGGTTTTCACGAATCGTCCCTTGCAGTAAAGCGACCAGCGGTTTCAAGGTCAAGGCTTTGGAAGTTTCCACGCCGACTGTTTTTGCAAGGCTGATGCCTAAAATTTTCAGAGCGGATTGATTCGCCAAGACCAAACGATCGCGATGATCGGTCACTAAGACGAGGTCTGGCGTGGAATTCAAGATCGCTTCTAATTGACGACGCGAGGCTTCTACATTCAGGTATAAGTGCGCGTTCGCCACTGCCAAAGCCGCCTGACCAGCCAGCGTGGTCACAAAGCGCACGTCCGCTTCAGAAAAAGTTCGCGGTTTTTCAAAGCCAGCCCAAACCACGCCATAGTAACGGTTTTCGCGGCGCAGAGCCACCGCCAGCAAAGCCATAGGCTGTCTGGTCATCGAATCAAGTTTCAGTTCGCGGGAATTTGTCAGGTTAGGCAAAACGATGCGTTCCTGAGTTTGCGCGAGCGCCAGAATCTGCTGATCCAAATGCGCGTATAAATCCGCCGAAGAACCCAGCGCAAAGCGCGAAGGGAGTTCGATGAAAGTTTCCGGCAGAATGGTAGGCGAGAGAACCACGCGCACCGAATTTGCGCCAATGGATTGGATCGCCTCTAGCACCGGTTTGACTGAATCCTGCATCTCCAAACTGGATGCCACGCCCTGACTGACCTTTGCCAGCCGATCGCTTTCTTGCAGGCGCGAGTACAAACTGGCGCGCATTTGCTCAAAGGCTTGGCTCAAGCGCCCCACTTCATCTTCGCCAATCAAAGGCAAGGGGTGAGCTAAATTTCCCTGCGCGATGCTGTTCGCTTCCACCGCTAGTTTTTGTAATGAGCGAATGACGACGCGCAGAGCCAGCTTCAAAGAAAGCAAAGCTACCAAGCCCAAAACCACGATCATCACAAACAGCGGAAAGGCAATGTTTAACGCAATTTGTTGCACGCGCTGAGCCGGAACTTCAAGGACAATCGCCCAGGGGCGGCCCTTGACCGGCTGATAATAAATCAACTGGCGCGTTCCATCCGAGGCAGTTGTATCGTAAAACAGCGCCTCACTGCCGATCTGACCCGAATAAGCGACCGCGCCTTCCGTTTGATTGGAATGGTAAAGCGTCTGATTGTTTTCGTCTAATAAAAGTCCGGCGCCGTTCATCGCCTGCATTTTATCGAGGCTTTCAATCAGCGGGCGCGAGATTGGGTTTTCCTTCAGGCTTGTGCGGGCGATTAAGATCCGCCGCGCCTGATTGTTCGTATCGGTTATCCCAACCACAAACGAAACCCGCGCCGAGTCGTCCGCTCCGTTTGGCGGAATAGAATAAATTTGATTCAATACGCCGTTTAAGACCAGAGCGCTTCCGGCAATTTCATTCGGCGTTAAACTTTCGGCAGAGTTTGGGTAGCTAACAAGTACCTGTTGCGTAGCCGCATCCACCACGAAGAATTGATTGAAATACGGCGCGGCTTGAATTTGAGCGCTTAAAATAGCCTGCGCTTCGCCAGCTTCGGCATTTAACATTCTTGGGTCGGCGGCAATTTGCGCCGCTAAATTCTGACCCGTTTCAAGGAAGAACGGCACGTTTTGCGCCGCGAGTTCCGCAGAATTAGAGAGGCTGTCTTCCAACAAATTACGCGCCGTGCGCCCCGCCACTACCCAATCGCCGATCAAAAGCGTTAATAATAAAAGCGAG
Source organism: Anaerolineales bacterium (assembly GCA_020847355.1). Taxonomy (GTDB): domain Bacteria; phylum Chloroflexota; class Anaerolineae; order Anaerolineales; family Villigracilaceae; genus Villigracilis. Next base: position 7,445 of record JADLCG010000215.1, read on the forward strand.
ATGAACGAGCCTGCCGCAAACATAAAGCGGGCTTCAATACTGCGCTCGGCGGGCGAGGGCTGTAAATCTTTTTTATCGCTCCACCAATGGGGGACGATCGCGCGCGCGAGTTGCACAACCAAGCCCGCCACGAGCGCTTCACAGCCAAAGGAAAGCGTCGCAATCCACGCATTGCTTAGCACAAAATCCAAGCGCGCAGTTGGGTGCGCGCTGACATCCGCGCCCCATTGCGTAAATAAGGCAATGCCCACATAAAACAAAAGATGAATGGGAATGAGCAGTAAAGCGCTGACGATTGGCTGGCGCAATAATTTATAAGTTGTCGTGCGATAGCGCTGGCGCATGTTCACGGCAAACCAGGCGCCCATCCACGCAAATTCTAAAATTGAAAAGACGGAATACGAATCAAATGCGCCGCGCAAAAAACCGGCAAACGCGCCGAGCAAAGCCGCGCCCAAAGGACCGAGCCAAGCGCCGCCTAACATGAACGGGATGGCAAATAAAACCATCAGCGCGGTGCCAGGCGCATTGGCGGGCAGCCCCGGCAAAGGTCGGGCGGAGGCGGAGAAGGGTCGTAGAATCAGCAGGCTGGTAAATAAAGTCACACTGAGGAGAGCGAAGAAGATGCCCCACTCGCGGCTCCCCCATGCGCGGCGATATTCACGCCAACGAAATTCAGCCAGCGCTAACGCCGCCAGCAAAACAAATCCAACGACCCAACCTGCAAGAGTGGGCGGCGCGGGGAATGCAATGCCTGCGAGGAATGCGGTGATGAATTCCATTTTGATAAATTATAGCCGTAAATATTGCGAACGGCGTTTACAAGATTGTTTGAATTATGAAGCGGAATAAGCCCCGCGATATTCCGGCGGAAGGAGTTCCGCCAGCGCTTGCATGATCAGGCGCGTGCCTTCCGGGATCGCTTCTTGCTTAACTGTAATCTGGTCGTTCAGCCGCAACATTTTCCCCACTTTGATTTTGACCGGCGAACGCCGTAGCTTTTTCAGATTGTTATAGACTTTTTCATTTTCCGTGCCGACCACGCTGATTGGCAAAACGGAAGCGCCAGATTTATAAGCGAGGAAAGCCGCGCCGCCGTTGCCTTCTTCCAAACCGCCGGTGAGCGTGTACCTGCCTTCAGGCGCAATGGCAATCATGCGGCCTTCCGCCAGCCCGTCTAAAGCGGCGCGCAGGGCGCGTTTATCCGGCTTGCCGCGATGAAGCCAAATGACGCCGTACCAATCCATCAGCTTGCCAAGTAGCGGCACGTCATATAATTCGATTTTGCCAAGCGCATCGGGCAGGTTTGGGACAACTGAGAATAAAGCTGGCACATCTGCATCGCCAATGTGATTGATGACGATCAAGACGGGACCCTGTTGGGGATAATTTTCCAAGCCTTCCACAGTGACTTGCAAACAAGCTTTGCAAACGAGCTTAACGATGCCTTTTGCCAAAACACGAAAAAAATTGCGCGCCGGCGATAGCTTTGGTAATCTCGTTAATTCAGGATGCCAAAGTTCGGTGATGGGTTTAGGCGGAGTTTCCATAATCAATAACGGTTCAACTTGAGATTGCCTGTCCGGCGTATACGCCGTGATATTCCTTTGGGAGCAAGCCGGCAATGTAACGCATGACTAAGTCCGCATTAGTTTGGCGGGCTTCGCGCCGCTCGGCGCCTTTGGCTTGAATGGCAGGGAATTGAATGGGCTTACCAATCCGCAGTTCGATCTGCGGCTTGAGTCCGCGCTTGGCTTTTTGCCAAAAATCTCCGGTCGTTCCGAGAACGCCCACCGGAATTACCGGCGTTTGCGCGTGTTCAATGATGTAGCCCAAGCCGGGCATGGCGCGGCGCATGGCGACTTCGTGCGAGCGCCCGCCTTCGGGAGCGATGACCAATGGTTTGCCTTTTTTCAAAATCACGATGATTTTTTCAAGTAGCGTGCGATCATATTCTCCACGATGCACGGGAATTACGCCGTATAAGGAGAGGATCGTCCCTTCGCCTTTTTTCTTGAAGACGTTGGCGGCGCCGATCACTTCCGGCTCTTCGGGCCAAAAGCAAACGACAACGGGCGGATCAAAAATAGAGATGTGATTCATCGCGATCACGTACGGCGTGCCCAGCGGCACATTTTCCGCGCCGTGGATCGTCACCTTGCCTGCCAGCCGGAAGAAGGAGCGAATGCCAAAGCGCAGCCAGAGGCGATTAAATCTGGTGTATAGCGGGGGGGCATAATCTTTTATTGACATAGCTTAAGCGCCTGTTCAAAAACTTGTTCGCGGTCTAAACGATCCGAATCAATGATGATCGCGCCTTCCGCCGGACGGAGCGGGGCGACTGCGCGAGTGGAATCAATGCGATCGCGCTCGATCACTTTTTTGAGGATTTCAGCGTAATCCGCTTTTTCGTGGCGGGCGATCAATTCATCATAACGGCGTTGCGCGCGTTGTTCGGCGCTGGCATCGAGAAAAATTTTCAAGTCGGCTTCGGGCAAGACCACTGTGCCGATATCGCGCCCCACCATAACGACTTGTCCGCGCAAACCGATGCGGCGCTGTTGTTCGGTCAGCGCTTGACGCACGCCGGCATAGGCGGAGACCACCGAGACGTTCGCATCCACGTCTGCGCGGCGGACTTCCCACGTAATATCTTTTGCGCCCACCAGAATATCAAAAGTCCGCCCGTCGTTTTTGGAAGGCGGCTTGATTTCAATTTGCGCGGTCTGAGCAAGCTGCGTAATCGCCGCTTCATCTTGCAAATTCAAGCCTGAGTCAAGCGCCAGCAAGGTGACTGCGCGATACATAATGCCCGTATCAAAAAAAAGGAAGTTCAATTTTTCGGCAAGTTTTTTACCTAATGTGGATTTACCTGAAGCGGCGGGTCCGTCTAAAGCGATGATTGAGATTAAGTTAGTCATTATTTTTGTGAATAGATAAATAGATCGTTATTAGCCCAGAGCAGGATGTTCTCGCTCGTTTGCGGCATTTCGCGCAGGGTGAACCATCTCACCCAATCGGACGCTTGTGCGGTTTGCCAGGCGGTTGTCACCCGCCAAATAAAGTCTTGTCCGCGATATGGAAGCGTCGCGTCTGGGATAAATTCGTCGGTAGAAATTGCTAATTGCGGCGGTTGCGAAATATCTAGATAGTTCTCAACTGTTAGCGCATGTTCGCGCAAACTCCATTTCAAAGCCGGAGAATCAACGCCGATCAGCGCGACTGAAAGCGCGTGGTCGTCGCCTGTCTTCCATTCTGAAAGATCGTTGGCTGTGGCGGTTAGCAAATTTGCTTGTAGGGGCATATCCGCTTGCCACCAAAGTTCGGGATAGGCGGAGCCGCGTAGCCCAGTCACGCCGACCGCGCCCGCCAAACTTAATAGGCTGAGGGCAACGCCCAGTCCCCAAATTACGCCCACTTGGGCAATACGCACAGACCAGCCTAAGGCAATCAGCCCCACGCTGGGAATTATCAAGAAGAAAGCGCCCAGCGCCAGCGTTAAGTGTATGGACCAACGACTTACGTCAATGGCGTTAATTAGCGCGATCACAGAGTTGAGCCATCCAAAAATACAGAGGAAGATCACCAGCGCCGCTGTGCCAAGCATTTCTTTGCGTTCATTGGGATAGGCATTAACGAAACGAACCAATTCCGAAGCCGCCAAAGCATACATGGGAAGCAGAGCCCATGCTAGATCTGAAACTTGGCGCGCCGGATAAATCAGCGCGAGGACGATAGCGACAAAAAACCAAACGCTCAAGGAAACAAGTTTGCGGCTGGCTTTAACCCATCCGCGGACAATTGCCATGCCCGCCAATAAAAGCGCGAAAGGCTGATAAGCTAATAGGGAAATCAAAGGCAACTGTATGCCCACGCCAGAAGGCGCGCGCCAGCCGTTCAAATAAGCGGGAATGGAAGCCAGCGCTGAACTGAGCCCGTTAGGCACGAAGAAGAAAAGCGTGCCGCCAATCAACAGCGTAGCGGCAAAGGCGATTAAAAGTTCTTTACGCGCGGCGGAGGTGAATTCAAATTCGGAAAATCCAGACGCGCTGGAGAAGCGTAACTTGGCGGCTTGATAAAGCGCCCAAGCCAGCGCCAAACCTAGTAAGCCATGCCAAATGTTCGGACCGCCAAGTAAAGTCAGCGCGGCGAAAACGCCAGCCAACTGAAAGCGTTTTTGATTGAAGAAGCCTAAGGCAAAGACCAGAAAAGTGACAGCCAGAATTGGGCTCGCGGCTTGGCGAGAAATAGCGATCAAGCCTGGGTCGAGGGCAATGAAAAAGGCGAGGATCAGGCTAGAGCGGGGTCTGAGGCGGTCTCGAAACAGGAGCGGGGCAAAGATCAGCGCGCTACCTACCAAAGCAGGGATGAGCCGCGCCAGCGCGTCCGTCCCGCCGCCATAAAGAAAAAATACCGGAATGGTGAAAAGAATATAACCGGCGTTAGGGCTTAGAGTTTGCTTCAATCCGTCCGCTAGGCGCAAGGCTTCTAATGCTACGCGGGCTTCAGCATCGTTTAACGGTAAATGCCCAAGCCCGATCAGGCGAAAGGCGAGGGCAATCAGGAAAGCCAGCCCGTAAAACCAGCCCTCATATTTATAGGGTTTGTAAGTCATGGCGCAATTGTAATCGGTTATCGCTCACCCGATTGGGATTAATGAAAAACTCCGCGGCTTACGCCGCGGAGTTGAGCTTCAACCTTTTGGTTCGCTATCGAGCTTAATGCCCTTAGTTGGCGCGACCAGTTTTTTAAGTAGGTCATACCAGAAAGAAGCGCCTTGTGAAACGGCGATCACAGTCAGCCCCAAGCCTAAGACTTTCAGCAGAATAAAACCGACCCATTCCATCGGCAAAGCGCCGGCGGCGGGGTGATCGGTTTGCCACCAACCAATCTTGATCGAGAGATCGCTCAATTCTTTGATCAAGTCCGGCAGGTTGACATTCACGCCTTCTTCTTTGATCACCATATCCGCCTTGGCGACGGCAATGGCGCGCAACTCTGCGCTCGACCATAACGCGCGCGCCAGTTGGATGCTATCCGTTCCAAATAATAAAGTGATTACGAGCGAAAGCATAATTACAAAACTTCGGGCGTTGGCGCGGAATTTAGCGGCGGCTTGTTCCATCAGACCGGTAAAGTAGGCGGTGGTGCGCGCGCGCAAATCGTTGACGTTGGTCACGCCTTGATTGATCCAACTCATAAACGCGCGTTTTGCTTCTGAGTCCGGCAGTTTATCAATCAATTCAGCGAGTTGAATTAAAGGCAAACTCGGGTTGGCGGTGAGTCCTGCGATATCAAAATAAGCGTCCACCAAAACGCCTACTGGAACTTTTTCGATCTTCTTCGGTTGGGTTTCCGCGGTGAAGACGCTCCATAAGTTTTTATAACGGATCGGTCGAAGCGCCTGCAATTGCGGCAAAGCCACCAACTCATTTAGATATTTATTATCTCTATGCTCGCCGGCAATTTTGATCAGATATTTTTCCAAAGCCGCGCCGCGCGTTTGCAGAGTTTCGTTGATCCAACTGGTAATCAACGAAACGATCGAACCTAAAACATAATAAACAAAAATCAAACCAACTGCTACGTCTAAAGCTTGTGAAAAAGACATTGTCTGCTCCTTTGTGTACTTTTATGTTTAATGTTTTAATTCTTCCAACTCGCGCAACCATTCCAACGGTCTGCCCCAGCGCTTTCTTTCGCGCACGCCAACTTCGTTTTTTCTTGGTTTATCCCATTTTGGACCGGGGGGACCCGATTCATCCTTCAGCAAACTTTTTACGCCCCACAGACCTTTATATTGTACCCAATCGGGCTCAGGATTCAAGAGCACGCGCCGCCATTCTTTAACTTTGGGCTGACTCACCTTACGGCTAGACATCACCCGCTTGAGGTAGCTACTCGATTTGACAGTTTTCTCGCGCGCCGCGCGGCCCTCGTCAAAACCAATACGCACGCCATCGCCTGAAGCAATTTCCATTGGCAAGCGGACAATGTAATGATCGGCTTCGTCGCGCAGGTTGTCAAAAGCGGTTTCATCAGACCAAAGGCTGGGGTTAGATTGCAATTCCTTCAAAGCGATTTGCCGCGCTTTTTGATTCGGGTTGATCAACATAAACAGATAATGAATCCAACCATCCAACCGAAAAAGAAAACGCTGTACCTGACCCGGCTTATACATGCTGGGCGAACGAATCACATCGGGGCGCGCATAGTTGGCATGAGAACCCAACGCCGCATACACAATTGGATGCGTAGTTTCATGCCCAACTTGATCTTTGGCTTTCAACACGGTTTCCCACTTTTCAATATTCCCAGCCCCATGTTGCGAGAACAAAACCGCATAGGGCTGAGCGTTTTTTAGATACACCGCCACCAGTTCCCAATCGCCTTCATGGTGATTCATGCCATTTGCGGCCAGCCGCCAATCGTTGAACGCATAAAAAAAATGATATTGCAAAATAGTCCATTCATTTTGAGCCGGATCTGTTTCATAAATCACGCGCCCATAATAAACCGGCGGCGCGCCTTTTTCCAACTCTTCTGCATATTGATAATACGCTTGGCGCGCAATCGGTTCGGTGGCTTGCGAAAGCATATCCATGATCAAGCCCGGTCCTTCGGGGATCACGCGGTCTAAAACGAATTTCATGGTGCGCACAAAAAAATAAAACAACGTCACGATATAAATCGGCAGGAGGAATAAATATTCAACTTCAAAGCTCACAAAACTTCTCTGCTTCAAAAAGAACCACAGCGGCAAAATTTCCAGCCCAATGAATAGAGCCGCAACAAACACAGCCGGGATAATACGCAAGCGAATCGGCGAAGCGAGCATGAAAATAATCAGAGCGGCAAGCGCCGCGAGCGCCAGCGTCGTTTCCATCAAAGGCGCGCCGCCCCAAAACCAAGCCCCGCCCAGCGCCAACGCAGAGCCGAGCGCCCATCCCGCCCAAGCGTCCGAATCGCGCAAGGGATTATTTACATAACGCAAATAATATTGTTCGCTTTTCAATTTTCCAATGCGTTCAAGCAGCGGATCGCCTAAATGCGCCGCATGTTCAAGCAAACTTTCTGCGCCGCTTGAAAACAAAGCGCATCTTCCCAAATATGCGTCCACCGCCATCGGGAAAAATCTTTCGCTTTTTGCAAAGCGAAGCGCCGGCTCGTATTTTTTCAACAACTCAAGTTCATCCACACAGCCTCAATCCATCAAAGAGCGATCGGCTTATTTTAACTGAAGAAGGCTGAGCGTTTCTCCCCTATTATGCCCCCAAATAAAAAGTGGACACGGAATGTGTCCACTTGCTTGGTTTTAGCTATAAGCCATTTGTTCGAGCGGTTGTTTGCGGCGCTGACGCTTGATGATCTTCTCGGCGGCTTTGACCGTTTGGCGTTTTTGCCCTGAGCGAATGATCGTCTTCATAAATTTTGTATGATTGATATGCTTGTCATTCATCAAGGAAAAATCTGCGGAGCCCGGCTCGTGCGGCGGATAGAAAATGCCGCAATTGGGGTTGATCTCCAGCATATAAATATCGCCGTGCGCGTCCATGCGATAGTCGCAACGGGCATAGCCGTTGCCGCCCAATTCTTTGAAGACGCGGGTGGTTTGCTCGCGGAGCGTCTTCTCGATTTTCGGGTCAGTCACCGCCGCAACGGACATGCGTTCATAATCAACCCACTTCATATCGTAATGTTTGAAAGATTCGCCAGCCGGGAAGATGAATTCAACCGGCTTGACCGTAATTGGCTTGTTGACGTCTTCGGGGTTTTCGGCGATCAAACAAGTAAACTCACGACCTTCAATAAACTCTTCAATTAAAGCGCGTCCAAATTCTTCAACTTCCAAAGCGATCTGTTCGCGGAGTTCGTCAACATTTTCAACGCGCGATTTGCGGCGAATGCCCACGCTGGCATAACCATGCGGCGGTTTGACCAACATCGGGAATTTCAAACGCTTGGCGACTTTTTCCGCGTCTTCCATGCGGTTAACAAACATCCAATTTGGGGTTGGCACGGCAACGCGCTTGGCGGCGTTCTTCATTTCGTCGCGGGTGGGGTCAAAGAATTTTGAATCTGCGCCAGTGAATGCGGCGTTATATTTTTCAAGCGCATGTACTAAGGCAATGCCAGATAAGGCGTCATCGGGAGTGCCGTCGCATAAATTTACAAAAGCGTCCACCCCTTCGTCCATCAATTCTTTAATTTGTTTTTCGACATTTGTCGGCGCTACCAGATGTTGCTTCCAACGATAGCCTTTCATGTAGGGCGATGGATCGTAAGGGACGTCGTCTGCATCCGGCGTGCTGGTTAATACGCAAATGTACATATATATTTCCTTTTGTTGACTTTCCTTTTCAGCAACGATTTATTTTTTTTATTCAACAAAATATTTTTTTATTGAACGTTTAATTCAAGTTAGCAACGCATATCAATCAATAAAAATCAATCAATATATGTTTATTGTATTCAACTCTTGATACTTGTAAAGGTTTTTGAACGTATATTTATCTTAAAATATTATAAGACTATCGAGTTGATTTGAATCATTTATGTACCGACAAAAATGTAAGTAAAAAAATCTTTAAGGTTGTTAAGAATCAAACGCGAGTCTTATGACTCGCGTTTGATTCTTATAAAAATATTTTACAATCTTACAGAACGTCGCTCTATAAATGCGCGGGATAAAATTAAATATTTATTCGATTTGTATCTGCACTTCAGCAGTCATGCCCCAGAGCAAGCCGGCAACCTGTTCGTTCAATTCAATCATCACGGGATAAACTACATCGCCGCCAACGGTCGTTGCCAGCGGAGCAATCTCGCTCACTTTACCGGCGATATTCTTACCTAAGGCTTCAAGATAAATATTTACGCTCTGCCCCACGCGCACGTTCACCGCATCTCTTTCGCTCAAATCAGTCGTTTTGATTTGCATGGATTGCGTAGCGCCTAAGGTAATTACAACCTGACCGGCTTGCGCCAATTCGCCGGATTGAACTTGAATGCTCATAACCGTCGCGTCAAAAGGCGCCAACAAAACGCTTTGCGCTAAACGCGCCTGTGCAGTTTCGAGTTGGGCTTTCACGGCGTTCAGTTGCGCTTCAGCTTGCGCTCTTCTCTCCGGCGGGCGATCCTTGCGCGGAATCCAATACTGATATTCAAGTTCCGCAGATTGCACGGCTAACTCGGCGGCTTTGACCGCTAATTCCAAATCGGGCGCGTTTAGCGCTAACAATGTTTGTCCGGCTTCAACAACTTCGCCTTCTTTTACATAGACATCCTTCACTTGCCCGGAAATTGCAAAAGCAATTTCAGCGGTTTGGGACGGCACGACTCTTGCCGAAGCGCTGACGTTATTTCCAGCGTGGGCAATGTTTGTCGAGACGGGAACAGTCGTCGGCGCGGCAAGGGGCGTAAGCGCTGAGGTTGGCGAAGCGCAGGCGGTCAACATCCACGCGCATAGAAAAAATATCTTTTCAAATTTAATTTTCATACAGCGCTCATTCTTGCACGGCAATCTTAACTTTCGCGCTCATGCCCCAACGTAAATCCTCCGCCGGCTGATCGAACTCAAGCGTGACCTTGTAAACCACGTCGCCGCCAACGGCTTGAGCAACGCGCGCAATCTCGGTAACTTTGCCGCCGAACTCTTGTTGCAATGCCTCAATAAAAATATTCGCCAAATCGCCAACTTGAACGGCGGCGATATCTTTTTCGCTGAGGTCTGTGGTTTCAACTTGAAAATGATTCAAATCGCCAAGCACGACGACGACTTCGCCCGGGTTGACCACTTCCGCAGGCGCAACATTAACCGCGGCAATTGTGCCGTCAAATGGAGCGAATAAAGTCGCTTGCGCTAATTGCGCTTTGGCAATTTCAACGATGGCTTGGGCGCGCGCCACGTCGGCGTTTGCGGCATCGAGTCGGTTTTGATCCGTGCCGGTGCGTTTGAGATAGGCGACTGTGGTTTGCGCGATGACGACATTGGCTTCCGCTTCTTTGACTTGCGCTTCAAGAATCGCCGCATCTAACGCGACCAAAGGCTGGTGCGCCGTTACGGAAGCGCCTACCTGCGCCGTGACAGTTTTGACCGCGCCGAAAATTGGGAACGCCAATTCCACTTTTTTCACAGGGACAACGACAGCCGAGGCTGATACATTTCCGCTGGACGCGCCGGGCGTTTCGCTAGTTTGTGAGTTTGAATCCAACGAGACGGTTGGGATGGCGGCGGTTGCATTTGAAGCGCCGCAAGCGGAGACCAACAAAGCGCTGAGCATAATGCCGATCAAAATTATTCTTTTCATCGGTTTACTACTTTCCATGCGCTTGATTGTCTTGCGTAATCAAACCGTCTTGTAGCGTCACAATGCGTTTGGCGTATCCAAACACGCGCGGATCGTGCGTGGCAAAGATAAACGTTACGCCGGTTTCTTGATTGAGTTTTTGCATAATATCCATCACTTGTTTACCATTTTCAGTATCAAGGTTGGCGGTGGGTTCGTCAGCGAGGATCAGTTTGGGGTTAGTCGCCAGCGCTCGGGCGACAGCGGCGCGTTGTTGTTGTCCGCCGGAGAGTTGATCGGGGCGGTGCTGGGCGCGGTTTTCAAGTCCTACCGCTTCCAGCATTTCATTCACGCGGCGTTTACGTTCGACGGGATTCATTCCATTCAACAACAAGGGCATCTCCACATTCTCATACGCAGTCAGCGTGGGAATGAGCGCGAAGAATTGAAAGACAAAGCCAATTGAACTTTTTCGTAAGTCGGCGCGTTGGTTGCGATTGAAAGCGGTTGCGTCTTTGCCGTTGATATAAACATTGCCGCTCGTGGGCTGATCTAGCAAACCAAATAATTGTAATAAAGTAGTTTTACCGGAGCCGGATGGACCGACCAAAGCGGTGAATTCGCCGCTCTGAATTGATAAATTCACGCCGCGTAAAGCTTGCGTTTCAATTTCGCCAATTTTATATACGCGGGTCACATTGCTAACTTTTGCGACTTCCATTTTATTCTCCTAATCCATGTAAGGCTTCCACCGGCTCCAAACGCGCGGCTAAACGCGCGGGATATAGCGAAGCGACGAGAGTGACGAGATAAGTAACCACAGCCAGATTGAGCGTGTTCTGCACGGTTAAGTGAGCGTAGATGCGGTCTTCAAACAACACGCCAGTGATGCCATAATCGCCGATGTAAATTCCATTGATCGTATAGTACGCAACCAGCGCGCCGCCGAGAATCAAACCAGCGATCACGCCGCCGGTTGCCAGCAATGCGGCTTCGGTTAGAAATTGCGCCATGATGCCGCTCCCCTTCATGCCGATTGCGGAGAGGATGCCAATTTCGCGCGTCCGCTCAAAGACTGCCATTACCAATGTGTTAGTGACGACTGTGGCGGTAATCCCCAGCACGATCAGATACAGCACAACAAAGAAAGCGTTGGCATAATCTTCAAATTGCGTGATGAACATATTTTGTTCGCGCCAAGTTAAAACTTTGAGGTTGTTCGATTTAAGCGCCTGCGCTACCGCTTCCGCTTGATCGGCGTTTTGCAACATAATAAAAATCAAGCTGGCGTGATTTTCCGTGACGGTGAATGCCTGCGCTTTTGCCAAAGGCATGAAGATCGTGTTTTCATCATAGCCCGGCGTGCGCGTGGTGAAAACGCCGCGCACTGTAAAGATTTGTTGATTCATATCGCCATTGGAAGTGGCGGCTAATAAATTAACCTGATCGCCGGTTTTTAGATTAAGTTTCTCGGCGAGGAGATTGCCGATCAAAATGCCTTCGCGGTCGTCAGCAGTGATGAAATTACCGGCGAGCATTCCCTGACGAAACGGCTGGTTCGCCGCTGAAGCCGGGTCAATGCCCAGGATTTGTACGCCTTTCGATTGATCTTTCACGCTGAGAATAGCGCTAGCGATCAAACGCGGCGTGGCAATCGCCACCTGCGGAATGGATTTAATCTTCTCCGCAACTTCAGTTGGGTTGTCAATCAAATCGTCCCATTTCAAGCTGATCTTATTTTCAGCATAAGCGGCGGGGCGAATTTGCAAATGTCCGCTTTGCAAACGGATGGTGTTATCCAATGCGCCGCGCATTTCGCCTTCCAAAACCGAGACCATCAACAACAATAAAGCCATGCCAATCCCCACCGCCAAAACCGAAAGCCAAGAACGCGTTTTGTTCCGCCAAATATTTCGATATGCCAATTTGAAGGTTTGAGCCAAGTTCATAAGGTTTACCTTTTATTTTGTTCTACACATGATGCAAAGCGGCGGAGGGTTCGCGCTTTGCGGCGAGCAGAGCCGGAATCAACGCGGCTAAAATCGCAATTACAAGCACAATCGCGGAACGCATGAATAGCTTGCTCACGCCAAGCGTTGGATACACTTTTCCGCTGATCAGCGCCATGTAATCCGTCAAGCCGGCAAACTGACTGTAATCCATGCCAACTTGCATCAGGCTGAGGTTAATCGCCAAGCCTGTAACAATTCCGGCAATCACGCCCACCGCGCCAATGAAAGCGCCTTCAAGGATAAAGATCGCGGCGATCTCGCGCGGCTTCATGCCCATCGCCCCCAGCAAGCCGATCTCGCGCGTCCGTTCGTAGATCGCCATCAGCAAGAGATTCAAAATTCCAATCCCGGCAATGGCGACAATGATGATACTGAAAATATCCATCACTACATTTTTACGATTAACCGCATTGCCTAATTCAGGATAATTTTTTTCCCACGATTCGACTTCAGCATTCGGTAAAAGCGGAGTGAGCGCCTTCACCAGCGCGGCTTCGCCGCCCACTTGCTTCAAGGTGATCTGCACTTCGGTAGCCTGATCTTGTAAACCGAACAAAGTTTGCGCTTCCGCTAAAGAGATATACGCCGTCCCTTTTTCTAAACTAGGAATGCCCAGATCATAAACGCCAATCACCGTCATTGTGCGTTGGCGATTCTGTTTATGCACGTCGCTCCCGACCATGGCGACACGATCGCCAATCTTTATAGATAAAGCGTCCGCCAAGCCTTTACCAATCAGAATCGAATCTGCGTCCGCCGCATCCAAGTAGCGGCCCGCAACAATATGCTTGGCGATCAGGCTAATCGGCGCTTCCGCCGCAGGTTCAACGCCGATAATGTTCAACGCAAACGAGCCTTCGCGGTTGCTAATCAATCCGCCGGTTTGAATGCGCCGCGCCGCCGCAATGACATTCGGCTGGGCGAGCGCCGCTTGAATCACAGCCGTATCATCCGTCAACGGCAAGAGCGGAGAGCTATCCACTTTTTCACGATAACCAGCGGCATGAACCTGCACATTCCCGCCCAGCACGCGCACTGCGTTTCCGGCAATCGCCTGATTGAAGCCGTCGAGCAAGCCGTCATAAAACATCATAAAGGCAAGCGAAAGCCCCATCGCCAAGACGATAATTACCGTGCGGCGGCGATGCCGCCAAATGTTACGCCAAGCCAGGCGCAAATATAAAAGCATAAAAAATCCTTTCACTAAAAGCGCTTTTCAAATCTCGATTCAGTCTTACGCAAGCCGTATTCCATGACGTATAAAAATTTATCCAGCTTCTCTTGCGTCTTTGCGGATTTAATCCACTTCATAATATCTTTTTGCTTCATACCTTCATGCAAAATATAGTTGGTAATGGCGTTCGTCCAGGTTTCCATGACCATAACCGCCATTTCAACGTCAATGCTGGGATCCACTTCGCCGAGCTTCATAGCGTGCTTGATCATCATAGTAATTGCGTCGTTGGCTTTCTTTTGATATTCTTCAAACAACTTTCCGTAATACAGCCCTTCTACAAATAAAACGCGGGTAATCGCCCGCACAAGGCTCGGGCTTGAAGAATTAAATTCCATGCCCGTCTTCACCAGCCAGCGAAAGTATTCAAACACACCCTGCCCCATATCGGGCGGGTGTTTATCCTTGAAAAATTCCGCCTTTTCATGCGCGATTAGTTCCAATAAATGATGAAAGACGTCCATCTTGTCTTCAAAATATTGATAAAAACTGCCTTTTGAGATTTCGCTATTAGCGACGATCCGATTGATAGACGCAGATTCAAAACCGTACTCGGCGAATTCGTTCACTGCCGCTTTGGTAATTTTTTGGCGTTTTCTCTCAGGCAGATTAAAGAAGGTTTGTTTTGGCAATGTGACCTCCAAGTCATATGACTATCAGGTCATATTGTAAGCCGATTCGCCCGCCTGTCAAGAGGATTGTGAGCGCGCTTCTTACTTAACGGATGTCCGCTTCTCTTTTCTGAAACATTCGTTTGCCCCAAATAAAAATCCGCGAGGATTTCATCTCACGGATTTACTGATTACTGAAAATTGTCTTTCGCCTTCGGCTGACTGAACAGTTTCTCCCTCGTCAACTTCACCATCAGCCCCGCCCGCCAAAACGCCACCGCCGCCATGCCATGCGCGAGGACGGCAAACAACGGCGGCGTTTGATTGGTGTAATATGTCCAGCATTCGCGGGTGGTGCCCCACAACTCCAAATAATATCCCAGCCCGGAACCGGCGACGAAGGTCAATACCGCAAAGCGCCGATCGCTTGGCGTGAGGATCAATAAAATGCACAATGCAGTCGCCAGCCAGGTGTAGGATTTGTCAAATGTTGGGGAAACAAAGACCAGCATCAAGGTTAAGAAAGAAGCGAAAATAATCCAATAAGGAATGCTAAAGGCAGAAGGCTGAAGGCTGAATTTAGAACGAACGGTAATTTGGTCAATCGTCCAATTGAGCGCTCGCGTAATGCGATCAATGGATAATGAAGCGATGGGCCAGGCGGGGATGATCCACAGCGGCGGTCTTTCGGCCGTGTAATAATGCCAAAGGTTGGTTTGCGTGCCCCAGCTTTCAATCGCCAGCCCGCCGCAAATGCCCACGAAGATAATCAGCGCGTCAGTTTTGAGATTTGCGCGCGAGATGATCGTCAGCGACATAAAGGCGAAAATGCCCAACAGGAGCCAATCCATGTACAGCCACCACGCGCCGTTCCAATCCACATATTTGAGGTATTCCTCGGCGAGCGGCCACCAGATGTACACGATCAGAAAGACGGTCAGCAAAAAGCCGCCCAACAATATAGAAGAATCGCGCGTCCACAGATTGGTTTTTGTTTTTTCCATAACTCCATTATATTTTACGATTTAAGAATTACGTTGCAATTTGTTAACAATTCAACAGAAAAAAGATTCAGCCGTAATTGCCAGTTATAATGGGATTATTGAACGCAACGGCGTTCATGTTTTATCATTTTTTATAGACACGAAAGGATTTACGATCATGGGTTTCTTTAGCAATATTCTCGAAAAACTTGGAATAAAGAAAGA
>JADLCG010000216.1 GCA_020847355.1 Anaerolineales bacterium
CCTTGCTTACCGCGCCACAGGTTGCCGCCGCCGATCACTACCGCCACTTCCACGCCCATTTCATGGACTTCTTTGATGCGGCTGGCAATTGATTCGGCGTCGTCCACGTCAATGCCAAAGCCGGTAGGTCCGCCCAGCGCTTCGCCGCTTAATTTCAGCAAGATTCTTTTGTACTTCAGTTCAGCCATATTTGCCTCCGATAAATAGTTTGAAATGACAAACTTACATAAAAAAAGAGCCAACCCAAAGGCTGGCTCTTAAACTTATTCTGTTTGGGCGGCGCTCTCGCCAAGTTCCCAACGCTTGAAGCGGCGGACAACTACGCTTTCGCCGATTGCGGCGATATTTTGCAGGATCAATTTTTCAATTGTGATCGATTCATCGCGGATATACGGTTGGCGCAATAAGGCAACTTCATCCTTATATTTTTCAATGCGGCCCTCAACGATTTTAGCTAAAACGTTATCGGGTTTGCCTTCTTCTTTGGCGCGGGCTTTGGCGATTCCAGATTCGTGTTCGAGTTCTGAAGCCGGGATTTCCTCCGCTTTGATATATTTAGGAGAACTGGCGGCAATTTGCAAAGCGATTTCATGCGCCAAATTGCGGAATTGTTCGGAACGCGCCACAAAGTCTGTTTCGCAGTTCACTTCAACCATCACGCCCACGCGCCCGCCGCCGTGTGAATACAATTCAACTACGCCGTTCGAGGCGTCGCGGTCCGAGCGTTTGGCGGCGGTGGCCATGCCTTTTTCGCGCAACCAATCCACAGCTTTTTGAAAGTCGCCGTTGGCTTCTTGCAAAGCTTTGCGGCAATCTAACATCGGCGCGCTCGTGGCGGCGCGCAGTTCTTTGATCATCTCAGTCGTTATTTCCATTTTCTATCCTTCAATCCCAAACAGTTATTCGTCAGTTTTAGCGGTTTCAGTCGCTTCGGCGGTTTCGTCTTTGCGAGTCAAATTCATCTTAGCCAAAGTGGATTCGCCGAGGAGGGTTTCGTCATTTTCATTTTGATCGCCATCCACGACCGGTTTGCGCGGCGCGCGGGATTTTTTACCATCGCCCTTCGCTTCAGACCCAACCTGTTCTGGTTCTTCGTCCTTACGCAGAGCCTTCCCTTCTAGCACGGCATCCGCAACTTTAGCAACCAGCAATTTGATGGCGCGGATCGCGTCGTCGTTGGAAGGAATGACATAATCCACATCTTGCGGATTGCAATTGGTATCCACCAAAGCGACAATCGGAATGTTTAACAAATTCGCTTCGCGCACGGCGGAGATTTCGCGCCCGACATCAATGATGAATAATAAGTCCGGGCGGCGTTTCATCGTGCGGGAGCCGGAGAGGCGGGTTTGTAAACGAGTAATCTCGCGTTCGATGAGCAAGCCTTCTTTTTTGGTGAGGCGATTGATCTCGTCTGAAGAGTGAATGCCTTCCAAACGTTCCAATTCTTGGATGCGCTGATACATCGTGCTCCAGTTGGTGAGCATACCGCCCATCCAGCGTTCGGTCACATACGGCATACCGCAACGCGCGGCTTCTTCAGCGATGGTTTCTTGCGCCTGACGCTTGGTGCCAACGAACAGGATCGTGCCGCCATTTGCCACGGTATCGCGAATCACCGAAAAAGCGTGATTGAGCAATTTGACCGTTTGTTGCAAATCAATAATATGGATGCCGTTGCGTTCCGTAAAAATATACGGTTTCATACGCGGGTCCCACTTATTGGTGCGGTGACCGAAATGCACGCCGCTTTCCAGCAGGGCTTTCATTGAAATTGTAGCCATGATTCAAAACTCCTTAACTTGTGCCGTTCTCCGCCAGGCGCTTTCACAAAGCGCTGTGGAACGGGATGAGTTTAGTGGGGTATATAAACCCACTCAGGGACGCTTATTGCCCGTCCCAGGCAAGATGCGCTCTTTTTTGAGCGGGCGAGATTATACCACAAGCCTTACAAGGGTGGTTTAAATAAAAGAGATGCGATATAGTCACGGCATACAAATCAGGAGAGATTTATGCGCGAAACGAGTTCAACCCTGAACGTCTCAATCAAGCCCGCCAAAGCCGCGCTCTTTTTATTGTTCGGCGTGCTACTTATGATCGCTTTAAGCCTATTTGGACAGCGCTTTCGTTTCTTTGACGGCTATCGCGTCAGCGGACCCGTTCAAGATTATTTTCTACGGATGTTCATCAATCAGTTTTTTGTAAACAGCGAGGGGAATATTGCCACTTTTTGGAATGCTCTAATAATCATCTGCGTGGCGGCGCTGACTTTTATAATCGCTTCAATCAAGTTTTCTCAAAAAGATAAATATCGCTTTGAATGGCTGTTTTTAGGCGTAGTGTTTTTATTGCTTTCCATGGATGAAGCCTCCGTCATCCACGAGAAATTCAACGTTCTGCTCAAAAATCTGCCAGATTTCAACGGCTGGACGCATTACAAATGGCTCTACGCCGGAGTCGTCGTCGTAGGTTTGTTGACTTTAGCCTTTGTGCGCTTTTATTTACACCTTGACCTGCGAAACAAAGTTTTATTTCCCCTACCCATGACGCTTTATTTACTGGGAGCGTTTGGCGGCGAATTATTCAGCGGGAAGTACGCGCAGTATTACGGCACTAAAAATATCGTCTATACGCTTTTGACCCACGCTGAAGAATTTGGGGAACAGTTCGGTCTCGTTTTGATGGTCTACACTTTATTGGCTTATCTATCCAAACATTATTCGCAAATCGAGTTCAAGGTAGAAACGCCCATGCCAGCGGCGGATGAATAAAATGAAAAAGACACAGCATACGCTTCACATTCAACCGCGCAAAATCATCCCCTGGTTAGTCGGCGTTTCGGTCTTGATTATTATTTTCAGCCTGCTCGGTCAAAAGCCAATTGAAGAAGGCAACCCAACTAAAAAATTCTTTTTGGATTTATTTTCAAAAGAATTCTTTGTCAACGGCGGGGAAAACATCGCCGCCTATTGGAACATGCTTCTCTTAATTCTGGCGGCGGCGCTGGCTTTTGTAATTGCAGGGGTTAAGGCCCATCAAAAGGCTAAATCTAAAAACGCATGGCGGATATTGGGAGCGCTCTTCGCCTATTTTGCGGTGGACAAACTAGCGCTGATCACGCCCAAACTGCTGGCGCTCCTCCAAAACCTGCCGGAAATAGAAGGCGGTTTTCGCTATAACTGGCTTTACCCAACTGCCGCTTTCATTGGTTTAGCAGTTTTCTCGTTTTTCGTCTGGTTCTATTTTCAATTGGACGCAAGCAATAAAGTTCTTTTCCCCATTGCGCTGATTTTATATTTCCTTGGCGCTTATCGGAATTTTCTCATCAGCGGGATGTATGCCAAGCTACACAGCGAGAATGCCGCATATCTATGGCTCACCCACTTTGAGGAATTTCTTGGTTTATTGGGCGTTATCTTGATGATTTATTTTCTACTGACTTATCTAGCCAGCCATAAACTAGAGATCGCATTAACTTCTGAAGCATAAAAAAAGAGGCTGTCTAAAAAATAGACAGCCTCTTTTTCAGATTACAGCCGCTTGTCCATAAAGTTGTTGCTTGAGCGTCACAATATCGCGCCGCAGACGGTCGTCGCGTTCAATTTGATCGGAGATTTTCTCAATTGCATACATGACGGTGGAGTGATCTCTGCCGCCAAGGGCTTCGCCAATTTGCGGGAAGGAGAGGTTCGCTTCTTCTCTTAAGATATACATGGCAATTTGACGAGGGAGAGCTACGTCTCTGGAGCGATCGCGCCCGAGCATTTTCTCGACGGTGATGTTGAATTTCTTGGCGACTAAATCAAACACGCGCTCAGGTTCTACATCCGTGCGGGATGGGAGCAAATCAGCGAGGGCGACTTCAACCAAACTAGGCGAAAGCGCCGAGCCGCTTAAATCCGCGAAGGCGATGATGCGATTCAATGCGCCTTCCAATTCGCGGATGTTGGATTGAACGCGCTTGGCGATGCCTTCTAAAATTTCGTCTGAAATTTGCCGGCCGGTTCGCTCGGCTTTGGAGCGCAGGATGGCGAGGCGGGTTTCCAAATCTGGCGCTTGAATATCGGCAGTTAAGCCCCACTCAAAGCGTGAGCGGAGGCGTTCTTCCAAAGTGACTAAGGACTTGGGCGGGCGGTCTGACGAAACGATGATTTGTTTATCTTGCCCGTGCAGGGTGTTGAAGGTGTGGAAAAATTCTTCCTGCGTGGATTCTTTTCCGGCGATGAATTGAATATCGTCAATCAATAACACGTCGGCAGAGCGGTATTTTTCGCGGAAGGCTTGGGTGGTGTGAGTGCGAATGGCGGTGATCATGTCATTCGTGAATTCTTCAGAGGAAACATAGAGGATGTTCAAGCCGCGCGCATGGCAGGCATTGCCAATGGCGTGTAGTAGATGCGTTTTGCCCAGCCCAACCCCCCCATAGAGGAAGAGCGGATTGTAGGCGCGGGCAGGCTTTTCTGCCACGGCTTGACAAGCGGCGTGAGCCAAGCGATTACCTGAGCCAACGACATAAGTATCAAAGGTGTAGCGCGGGTTGAGGGTGACGTGGCGGGGTTTTGATTCAGCTTGAGTAATTTCAAGGGAAGTTGAAGCAGGCTCGGGGTCGGGCGTGGCGGCGGTTTCGTCATTTTGCGAGACGACAAAGTTGACGGCTACGTTTGAGTTGAGAATCCCAATCAAAAGGCGGTTGACCGTGCTGGCAAGGCGGCTTTCGAGCCAATCGCGCGCGTAGGCGTTACGGACGGCGACTGTCAGCGCGCCGTTTTCATAACTCATTGGTTGTGTATCGCGGACCCAAGTATCGAAGGATGCGCGGGGCATTTCCATTTGGAGTTGCGCTAAGACAGATTGCCAAGCTTGATCAGCGTTCATAATTACGAGCCTTTTTGGATGTGAGGTATATAAAATTAAACCGCCTGTTGTGCGGCTTAATTGGCTTGCTTATTGCTTTGTGAAGAAAACTTTCAAGGGGTCTGGATGTTATCTTGCGCGCATCCATGTTTCAGCGTGTTTGTATTCTAGCACACACTTTAAAGATAACAAGGCGTTCGACCTACGTTAAGTTTAAAAGATTTGTTTTTTTAAGGTTGTGTAAGCTTAAAGAAAGCCGCTTGGTTAAATTGCTTTTTGGGTCGTATGGTAGAACAAGCGTTTCAGGCAGAAACAAGCCCGCACGCACGCCGACCCCCCATATATGGGTATAAATATGTTTTTTTGAGGTTTAAGCACAAGGCTTCCTTAAAGAATGAGCGCGCATAGATTGTGCGTTCGTTAAAATTGAATCTCTTGTTTCCGTGATTCAATTTTATGATTCAAACGAATCGTTGGGTTTAGGATTTATTTGATATGGAACCCAGACTAAAATGGTTGTGCCTTCGCCGAGATTCGATGAAAGATCGAAATCGCCGCCGACTGAACGAACGCGCGTTTGCATGTTTGCTAAGCCATGCCCAAGCGTTGTTTGCGTTTTATCTATTTCAAAGCCTTTTCCGTTATCTTTGATCTCCATTAAGAGCCGATCTTGAGCGATCCAGAGAGCTACTTCCACTTTTTTGGCTTTAGCGTGCTTGGCTATATTCGCCAGCGCTTCTTGACAGATGTGAAATAAAGCCACTGATTGCGCGTGAGAAAGTTCGTTTAGGTCTAAACTTGGCTCGGTGAAGTGCGTTTCTGCGAAGGTGTTGGCGCGATATTCCATCAAAAGGCGTTTAATGCCGTTGATTAAGCCTTCCGTGCCAAGTTGGCGCGGTTTTAAATCTAAAATATATGCGCGAATATCGCGAATGGTGTGGTTGAGCTGGTCAATTGCGTGTTGCATACGTTCTTTGGCGGCGGATGCATCGTCCAAGCCATAGCGCGCGCTCTCGAGAGTTAACCCCACGCCATAAATAGATTGGATAATGCCGTCGTGTAGGTCCATGCCAATGCGGTTGCGTTCTTCTAAAACGGCTAAGCGCCGCGCATTCGCATGTAATTGGGCGTTTTCAATCGCCAAGCCTGCCCAAGTTGCCACCGCTACGAGCATTTCCACGTTTCTTTCATCTATTGGGGCGGCGCTGCGCGTGGCGGTATTCATTACGCCGATCAAGTTTTCGCCGGAAAGGAGCGGGATGCAGGCAATTTGTTGAAAACCGGCGCGGATGAGTTCTGCGCGGATGAAGTTTTTATCTTCCGTGAGGTGCGTTCCGACTAAAGGTTTGCGGGTTTGCGCGGCAATGCCCGGATAGCCTTCTCCAATTTGGAAGATATTGCGATTCCAAAAGATTTCAGCCGCTTCTCCGCGATGCAAAACGAGGCGAAGCGTTGTTTTATCCTCTTCAAGCAGGAAGATTTCGCCAGCTTCCACGTTCAGGTAGCTCATCACCAGCGCCAGCGTATGCTCCAAAATTTCGTCGAGTTCCAAGCTAGAGGTTAAGGTAGAGGCGATGTCGTTAAGCAGGTTCATATCCACATTGCGGCGCGTCAGGGTTGCGTCGCGTCCGCGCAATTGCTCAACCAAGCGCGCGTTCTGAATCGCCGCAGAAGCGTAAGCCGCCAGCATTTGAATGATCATTTCGTCGTTTTCGTCAAATACGCCGGTCTCAATTTTATTGGTCAGGTAAATTTGACCCAATTGCTGATCGCCGGCGCGAATTGGAACGCCCAAAAACGGAATCATTTCAGGATGATCTTTAGGGAAGCCAACGGATTTAGGATGTTCGCGAATCACCGGAACGCGCAAAGCGAATTCCGTATTCATGAGTTCGCCAATCAAGCCAGCCCCAATCGGCGGATGTTCAATTTTTTGGAATTGCTCGCCAGTCAAGCCGACCGTGACAAAAGTAATCGGCTCGCCTTCGCCATTGGAGACGCTCAAAGCGGCATATTGCGCTCCGGCTTGCTCGCAGGCGGCTTTGGCGATTTGCTCCAACAAATGTTCGAGCGAAACATCTTTCACCAACTCCAGGCTGGCGCGATGTAAAGCCAACAAACGTTCTTGAAGTTGTTCGCGGGTTAAAAGCATAATAAGAATATTATAATCAACCCACGCGCTTTTGATAGAATTTGAAAGAAGCCCAAAACTAAACTTGGACAAATCAATGACCAACTCCCGCATTTCTGGATTTTATAACCTGACGATTGAAGAGCGCCGCGCCAAATTATTAGCTTCTTCGTCTCTGACTCCCGAAGACCTGCTCCCGTTTACGAACGGCGGACTCTCCGCTGAAACCGCCGAGCACATGATCGAAAATGTGATTGGCATGTATTCCCTGCCGGTGGGCGTCGGCTTGAACTTTCAAATCAACGGGCGGGATGTATTGATTCCATTTGTAGTGGAAGAGCCTTCAATCGTGGCGGGCGTTTCTTTTATGGCAAAGTTAATTCGCGCTGGCGGCGGGTTTACGGCGACCACCACAGAATCTTTGATGATCGGGCAGATGCAATTAATCAACGTCGTCAATATGGACGAGGCGCGGCTCAAGCTGTATGAGCATAAAGCCGAATTGTTGGAAAAAGCCGATCGGACAGAATCCACCCTCCGCAAGATGGGCGGCGGCGCCAAAGATTTAGAAATTCGCCTGATTGAAGATTCTCCGATTGGCGCGTTTCTGGTCGTCCATCTAATCTATGACGTGAAAGACGCGATGGGCGCGAACGCCGTCAATACGGCTTGCGAAAGACTCGCGCCAGAAATTGAAGCCATCACCGGCGGCAAAGTACATTTACGCATTCTCTCGAACCTCACCGACCGAAGAATTGCGCGCGCGCGCTGTACTGTTCCGGTGAGCGAATTGACCGTTGGATTTGAATCCTTCAAAGGCGAAACTGTGCGCGATGGCATCATCGCCGCGTATGCCTTTGCCGCCAGCGATCCCTACCGCGCCGCGACTCACAACAAAGGCGTTATGAATGGCGTGGATGCGGTTGTCGTTGCTACGGGCAATGATTGGCGCGCCATTGAAGCGGGCGCACATGCGTATGCCGCGCGTTCCGGCAGGTACACTTCATTAACAACCTGGGGCAAAGACGCGCAGGGAAATTTAGTCGGCACAATTGAAATACCCTTAGCAGTGGGCATTGTCGGCGGCGCGACCAAAGTTCACCCTGCCGCGCAAGCCGCGATCAAACTGATGGAAATCTCAACTGCCGCCGAACTTGCGGAAATTATCGCCTGCGTGGGGCTGGCGCAAAATATGGCGGCGCTTCGCGCCCTCGCCACCGAAGGCATTCAACGCGGACACATGTCGCTCCACGCTCGGCAGATTGCAATGTCCGCTGGGGCAAAAGGCGCTTTGATCGAGAAAATTGCCGTTCAAATGGTGGCGGAAAAAGCTATTCGAGTGAGTCGAGCCGAAGAGATTTTGAAAGAGCTGAAAAACGGAGGCTGAAAATGAAAGAAAATTTGGTCTGGCAAGTTCGTCATTTTGTTTACCAAAACTTTGCCAAAACAACTCACCCGCCCAGCCTGGAAGAAACCGCTCAACATTTCTCCATTTCATCTGAAGAAGCGGCCGAATTTTACAAAGAGTTACATAACCGCCACGCCTTCTTCCTTGACCTAGAAATGTTGACCATCCGCATGGCAAACCCATTCTCAGGTATTTCCACAGATTTCAAAGTCCATGCAAATGAAAAAACATATTTCGCCAATTGTGCATGGGATATGTTGGGAATCCCAGCTGCGCTTCATTGTGATGCAACGATTGAAGCAAAATTTACAGAAAGTAATGAGCCCGTGCAATTGGAAATTCGAGATGGGCAAGTGACAAAAAATGATTTACTTGTTCATTTTCCATTACCGTTTTCCCGTTGGTATGATGATTTAGTCTTTACTTGAGCTACGATGTTACTCTTCCAGTCGGAAGAATGGGTTGAGAAGTGGTGTAAGCGAAATAATCTTGAACGTGGCGAAATGCTGACGATACATCAAGTTTGGGAACTTTCAAAACTTTGGTATCACAATCGGATGTCTGTGGAATATCATGGAAGAAGCGCTGACCAAGTTGCTGAAATTTTTAGTAAGGTAGGTTTGAAGTCAAAGTTTTGGTATATTCAAGGATAAATATGGAAAAACAAATTCTTACATCTGAAGATATTTCAAAGGTCGTAGATGGATTTGCTCCTATTGATTGGGTTCAGCTAAAATTAATTGCAAATATGCCACTTGAAAATCGCCTAATTCCAAATTTAAATGCCCAAGAATTTGCAATGGCGGCATTGCGCGGCACATTTCGAAATAAATTTCCTGAATTATCAATATCTGAAATCAACATGAAAGTATTAGGTTATTTAACCCCCCTACGCATGGAGGTAAAATGACATCTGTTTCTTTTTATGTGCAAATTGTTAAAGCGCTGGATGAAATTGATGCGCCTTATATGATTGTTGGCGCCTTTGGGGGTTATCCCTTTGGTATAACTCGTGTAACATTTGACATTGATATTCTCGTAGATTTACATGAACAGGATTTTGAGGCTCTTTCTCAAAAATTCCCTTTACCTCGTTATTACGCCGACCCAAAAATGATTAGAAATTCAGTCCAAATGGGGATTATGTTCAATATCATAGATACAAACGAGGGAATTAAAGCAGACTTAGTACCACTAAAACGTGAGCCAGATTATGAAGTTGCATTTAAGCGAAGAGTGCGCCGTAATTTTGTTGACCCTGCTGGAAACTCGTTTACGGCTTGGGTAGCTCAACCAACAGATATTATTA
>JADLCG010000217.1 GCA_020847355.1 Anaerolineales bacterium
AACAACCTGGCGCGTTGCAAGGAAGAGGAGATATAGCTGGCAAGCGTTTGAAGCGTGCGTTGGTCGTCTTCATAAAAAGCGGTCTGCGGCGCGCTTTCAACGTATAACACGCCGAGTAAAATTTCATCATCCAAAATCGGGGAGCCGAACGCAGAGCCTTCGCGCAAATCCGAGGAGAAATAATAAGGGTCGTTTCTTATATCGGCGCATAAATAGGTTCGCTTTGTCTCCGCCACGTGACCGATGATCCCCACGCCCATTTCTTGAGCATAGCCCGGGCGATAGCCGAAATCTTGCGTGCCGGCAATTGCGGCGATCTCCAGCGCTTGATTTTCGTTCAGCAGAGAAATTAGCGCTTGAGTATAGCCAAAGCGTTCGACAATCGAATTCACGGCTTTGGTTAGAATTTCTTCTTCGCTCAAGAGGTTGGTAATTTCACGGCCCGCTTCTTCCAACAAACTCAACTGTTCAGAGCGGCGCAATTGCGCGTCTAAAAGGGTCTGTTCTTTGGTGCGGTCTTTGACGACAATGACCCGCCCAGCGATTTGACCTTCGTTATTTAATAGGCGCGTCATTTGAACTTCATGCCAAAAATCCCGAGCGTGAACTTTGTTCTTGAATAAAAGATCCGCTTCCGCATCCTGCCAATATTTCCGCAGGGCTTCGGCATTCGGAAACGCCTCAAAAAAATTTTCGCCCAGCGCCGCTTCGCTCAAGCCTAAAATTTGAAGAGACGCTTTGTTCAAGTTTGTAATTTGATCTTGCAGATCCACGACAATAATCGCGTCTTTTAAATGTTCCACAATCCGCGGGGCGGCAATGGGAATTAGGTTGAACAACCCGCCGCGAAAAAAGCCGAAAGTAAAGATCAAAATCACCGCCAAGGATAAAACCGGCGTTGGGTCAAAGCGAAAAGCGTAAAGTTTGAACAAATCAATCAAATTAGCGGCGCAAATCAGCGCCATGCCCGGCACGATGACATAAATTTGCGGGCGGATGCTCAAAGGGAGTTTTGCATAAGCCCGCACATAAACTATCAGACCGGCGGCGATGAAAGCATACGTGAGCGCTACGCCAACCCAAAAAACCGGACCGTATTTAATGGCGAGTTCTCCCCAACCGCCCGCAGGCTGTTCAATAGTTGACCACACCCAATGATGCAGTTCGTTGGTCAAACCAAAGATGAATAAAATCGTCGCAGGGAAATAAAGCCAGAAGATCTTCGTCTTTTGAACTCCCCGCTCAAGTTGATTGACATATCTCAATACAAAAGAGAACCAAAGCGGACCGCAAAAGAGCATCCCTAAAAAGGCTATTTTTCTAGCCAATACTTTTAACGAATAATCGGGCAAGGTCAATTCAAAGAGATAAAAGCCGCTCCACACAGCCAGCAAAAAGATCAATGCGCCGAGCGTGCGCGAACCCGGCTTTTGTAAATAAAAAAACGCTTGATAAGCGATACCAAGCGTCAATATCAACAGAACGGATAAGCAAACTGCATAAATTACCAGAGAAAGGCTCATTTACATGCAACCGCGCTTACTGACCAAAAAATAAATTCTGCCAAATCTGCCAATTTTGCATCGGCGTTGGCGTAGGCAAAGGCGTCGCCACAATGACCGGATCGCTTCCGTCCTGCCCAATCGGAATCACCGGCTGATCGCCAGCTTGCATATAACCGGCTTCATCGCGCGCCCATTCCGCGACTGCCGCGTCTGAATTGGCGTGCGCCACCTGCGTTTGAAAGACAACTTGCGTTTGCATGGAATGCGTCGCCGCAATTTGCGCCTGAGATAATTGCTCATCCAAGCGATTTAATTCTTCGAGGCGCGAGTTCAGTTCGATCATCACTAAGGCTAAAATAAAGATCCCCGCAAAAACGGCGATGCGGCGGGTATTAATATTAAAAGGAAGCGCAGGCATAGGCTTATCTTAATCGGTATTGAAGTTGTTGACAAGCAAAGCTCATGGTACAATCTGCCCCCGCAGAGCGTAGTACCCTTCGCCTGCCCAATCTTTTTATCCGAAAGGGATTAAAGCACATGAAAGTTCTATTGATCAAGGACGTTTACAAGTTAGGCCGCGCCGGAGATATTAAAAAAGTAGCCGATGGTTACGGGCGCAACTTCCTCCTGCCGCAAGGGCTGGCAGTTTTAGCCACCGAAGGCGCCATGCACCAGGTGGAAAAAATCAAAGCTCAGGCAGAAGTGCGCCGCAACGCGCAAAACAACGAACTCAAAGGCATTGCGGAACAAATTCGCGGCGTAACGCTCACCTTCCCCGCCAAAGCCGGCGATACCGGAAAACTCTACGGTTCGATCACCACGCAAGAGATCGCCGCCGCCCTCACCGAACAAATTCGCTTTGAAGTCAAACGTCAGCAAATTGGCATTCAACCTTTGCGCGCCTTGGGCGAATTCACCGGCAACGTGCGCCTCACCGTAGACCTCATCCCAGAATTCAAGATCATCGTTCACCGCGAAGGCGAAAGCGCCGAAAGCGCAACCGCCCCCGTAGCGGAAGAAAAAGCTGAAAAGCAAGCCAAAGTCGCCCCGCCAGCGGCAGAAGCGCCAGCGGCAGAAGCGGCTCCAGCCGAGTAACTTACATTCGCGTTAGAATCTATGGCGGTCACAGCAAATTCGTGACCGCCGTTTTTTATTTCGATTAGAATACAACCATGCTTACCATCGGTCAGCGTCTCAAACAAGAACGCGAGGCGCGCTACATCACCATTGAACGAGCGTCCAACGAAACGCGCATCCGTTCCATTTTTTTGCAAGCGCTCGAAGCGGACGATTACTCCGCTTTGCCTTCCGCCGCACAAGGGCGCGGCTTTCTGCGTAATTACGCCGAATATTTAGATATCAATATTGACGAAACGCTCGCGGAAATTCAACGCAGCGCTCCGCCAATGGATGAAGTCAGCGGACCGCTTCCGCAAGTTAACTTAGCGGAGACTGAACTCCCCGCCTTGACTGAGCTTGAAGCGCCGCCTAATTTTTGGAAGCGCCGCCTCGACTCCGCTCGAAGCTGGTTCAACCAACCCAAAACAGAATCCACGCTGAAAGACCCCACTCTGCAAGCGATCCTTGACGCAGACAATGTTCCGGCTGAGAGTCAGCCGATTGAGACCGACCAACCCTCAGCGGAGAATGAACCGCAGTCCGGTCTTTTGCAAAAAATCTCTAGTTGGTTTTCATCCAAAACAAAAAAAACAGCCGCAGTTTCAATTCCATCCGCAGAGCCTGAAATTTCAACAGAACAACGCCCAGCCGAACCGGCGCTTCCGGCGGATGTTATCTTTCAGGCGATTGGCAAGCAACTGCGCGAACGCCGCGAATTGATCAGCCTTACCGTTGAAGAAGTGGAACGGCACACGAAACTAAAAACGACTTTTGTTAAAGCCTTAGAAGCCGGAGCGCTGGAGCAATTGCCTTCCACCGTGCAAACGCGCGGCATGTTGACCAACTATGCGACCTTTTTAGATCTGGATACCGAAGCTCTGCTCTTACAATTTGCGGACGCGCTTCAAGCCCGCCGCCGCGAAAAATATGCCGAAACGCCGCGCGAAAAAATTCAAACGGAAGTCAAAGCGTCTATCCCTTTGTTTCGGAGTTTCATCGTCGGCGATTTACTGCTAGGGACGATTATGATCGTCCTGTTGGTGGCTTTGGGTATTTGGGGAATTGGGTACGCGCTGACCTCTTCGCAAGTCAAAGCGGAGCCGACCAATTCGATTTCTATCGTGGACGTTTTAGCGCAGGACGATCTCTTCACCTTAACGCCCGAAGATTTTGCGCCGGTGAACGACCCAGAACTGGCTACCCAGCAAAGCGCCGAAACGAGCGCGCCAACGTCAACTTTGAGTTTGGACGCTAATGTGATGGTGAGTATCTTCTCCATGGAACGCGCTTTCGTCCGCATTGCGGTGGATGATGAAGTTGTTTTTGAAGGACGCATCGCGCCGTTTGAGACCTTACAATATCAAGCGACTGATAAGATCGAAATTTTATGCGGCAACGCCGCCGCGTTAAAAATCACATATAACGGCAAAGATTTAGGGTTGATGGGTAATGTGGGCGAAGTGGTCAATCGAGTTTATACAATTTCCGGCGTGATCGCGCCCACTTCTACGCCCACGCCGACCGCCACAAACACGCCGCTGGTGACGAATACGCCCACGCCAACTATCACGCCCACGCCCACCAGCGCAGTTACGCCCACGCCATAATTGATTAGGAAAACAAATGTCAAATAAAAATACGTTTCATCTCGTTTCGCTGGGATGCGCCAAAAATACAGTTGATTCTGATTCGATGGCGCAGTTATTAATTCGAGACGGGTATCGCGCGCTGGATAACCCCAACAAAGCCTCCGTGCTGATCGTGAATACCTGCGGGTTTATTGGACCCGCCAAAGCAGAATCTTTGCGCGTGCTAGGCGAACTTGCCGAAAGCAAGCGCGCCGGACAAATCCTCATTGCGGCGGGTTGCTTAACGCAACGCTATGGCGTGGAAGTGGCGCAGAAAGTGCCGGGCATTGACGGCATTCTCGGCACGCGCCGCTGGATGGATATTGTGCAAGTGGTGACTGAATTACGCAAAACGGCTCATCCTGAACCTTTGTATCATTTGC
>JADLCG010000218.1 GCA_020847355.1 Anaerolineales bacterium
GTGAATTGCAAATCCACAATATCCGGGAAATATTGCGTCATCAAATCGGTGACTTGAATGCCGGTATCGGTTGGGATCAGGCGCTTCTCCACGCGCTCGACATAGCCGCGCTGTTGAATGGTTGAAATTGTCGGCGCGTAAGTAGACGGGCGACCAATGCCATTTTCTTCCAGCGCTTGCACAAGCGAGGCTTCCGAAAAACGCGGCGGCGGTTGCGTGAAATGCTGTTCGGGGATCAAGCGAATCAATTCCTGCTTTTGACCTTCGGCAATGCCCGCCGGAATTTTGACATTCTCTTCGTCTTCTTCCGTTTTTGCGTCCTCGTTCTTCGCCTCTTCATAGACGACCATAAAACCGGCAAATTTCACCGCCGAGCCAGAAGCGCGGAAGAGATATTCATGCGCGTTCGTCTTACCGCTAATTTCAACTTGCAAAGTATCAAACACCGCCGCTTCCATTTGCGAGGCTACAAATCTCTGCCAAATTAAGCGGTAGAGTTTGAACATGGCTGGGTCGAGAAATTCTTTCACCTTTTCAGGATCGCGCATCGCAGAAGTGGGACGAATCGCCTCATGGGCTTCTTGCGCTCCGGCGGATTTGGTTTTATAAACTGGCGCTTCGGAAGGAAGATAAGCGCTCCCATACTTACCCGAAACATATTCTCGCGCTTCAGCCTGAGCAATCGCTGAAACATTGGTTGAATCCGTACGCATGTAAGTGATCAAACCGGTTGCGCCGCCTTCGCCAATATCCTGACCTTCATATAAGCCTTGCGCGAGCGCCATTGTTCTTTTGGCAGTGAAGCCGAGTTTGCGCGAGGCTTCTTGCTGAAGCGTGGAAGTAGTAAACGGCGCAGACGGTTTACGGCGTCGCTCGCCGCGTTTGACTTTTGTCGTGGAAAACGAAGCAGTTTCAATATCAATCAGAAGCGGCTTGACAATTTCTTCGCTGGGGAGTTCCGGCTCTTTATCATCCACCCGCGCTAATTTGGCGATAAAAGCGGACTTCAAGTTTTCCGGTTTGAACTCGCCGTGAATAGACCAATATTCAGTCGGTTTGAAATCGTCAATGGCGCGTTCGCGCTCAACGATCAACCTCAGCGCTACGGATTGCACTCTGCCAGCCGATAAACGTCCGCGCACTTTTTCCCATAGAATCGGGCTGATGCTGTAGCCCACCAAGCGATCCAGAATGCGCCGCGCCTGTTGCGCGTTGACTAAATCCATATTGATTTCGCGGGGGTGTGAAAATGCCTCAGCGACTGCCGGAGCGGTAATTTCATGAAAGACCACGCGCTTGGTTCGCTGGGGGTCAATTTCAGCAGATTCCATCAAGTGCCATGAAATCGCTTCGCCTTCGCGGTCCGGGTCGGTTGCGAGAAATATTTCTTCCGATTTTTTTGCCAACTGCTTAAGCTCTTTGACGACGACTTTCTTTTCGTTTGGCACGCGATATTTCGGCGCGAAATTACTTTCCACATCCACAGAAAGTTGCGATTTCAATAAATCGCGCACATGCCCCACCGAAGCGCGGACAGTATAGCCCTTGCCGAGAAATCTGCCGACGGTTTTGGCTTTAGCCGGCGATTCGACGATCACCAATTTGCCTTCGCGCACTTCAACTTTTTCAGGCTTGGGCGGCGGAGTTAAATTTGCATGGGCTTCGGTCTTTCCCATGCGATATAGTTTTGTGCCGCAAACGGGGCAACTGCCAATTGTCACAGCCGAACCTTTGGCGTTAAAACCCGCCGTTGGGCTGTGCATCTCGCGTTTGGTTTTGCACTTCATACAATAGGCTTCCATTCGACCTCCAACGCAATTTATGATTTGCGTTTTTTTGTAACAGGAAAAATTAATCCCGTAAAGTTACGGGATGTGGACATTCTACAACAATTTTTTGTTTTTTTGCAAATGCCGATTTTAAGGGAACGGCAAAAGTATACTCGAAGTTCGAGTTAACCCGCTTAAAGAAAATTCTCCTGCCGATGTTTACGCAAATGCTCAACGACTTCTTTCACCCTTTGAGATTGGTCAGTTTTGCAAACCAATAAAGCGTCGCCGGTATCTATGATTACCATATCGTCTACGCCAATAGTGACGATGAGACGGTCATGCCCGCCATAGACCAGCGTGTTGTGCGTTTCGTGCGGTAAATGCAAAGCGGAGTTGGTTGAGATGTTGCCGTTCATATCTGGGAGCAAAACTTCAAACAGGGACGACCACGAGCCAACGTCGCTCCAGCCTAAGCCTCCGGCGGGCAAAACTGCCACGCGCTCAGAATTTTCCATAATACCGTAATCTACGGTTTCATTCTTGAGTTGGGGCCAAAGCTTATTGAGGGTTTCAATGCGCTCAGGCGCATCCCAAGTTTCGCCAATCGCGTTTAGGGCTTCGCTTAGGTCTGGCATCTGCTTGCCAATTTCATTTAGGATGGTATCTGCGCGCCAAATGAACATACCGCTATTCCAAGAATGATCGCCCATCCGCAGGAGTTGTTGCGCGGTTTGTTCGTTAGGCTTTTCCTTGAAACTTTCGGCGGTATAAACGGGATATTTATAATTCCCATCCAACGGTTTGCCTTGTTGAATATAACCATACGCCGTAGAAGGCAGGGTTGGCGTAATGCCCAAAGTGACGAGGTAGCCGTTCTCCGCTACGTCAAAAGCGGCTTTCAAAAGGTAGTGAAATAGATCCACGTTCCGAATGAAATGATCCGAAGGCAAAATCGCCATCGCGGCTTGCGAATCGCGCTTCTTTAATACCATCGCCGCCAAGCCAACCACCGAAGCCGTGCCGCGCGGGCTTGGCTCGATCAAATAATTTTCCGCCGGAATTTGCGGCGCTTGTTCGCGCATTTCGCGGGCTTGCTCCTCAACCGTCACTACCAAAATCCGCTCAGGCGGGAACAAATCTTTCAAGCGCGCCACCGTGCTTTGAAAGAGCGTATCTTCGCCTAAAAGCGGGAGGAGTTGCTTGGGTTTTTCTTTGCGTGAAACGGGCCACAGGCGCGTGCCGCCGCCGCCCGCCATGATGACTGCATAATGATGTTCTGACATTGTTATTGATTCACCTTATATTCAGATTGTACTTCGCGCATGGCGACGTAATTCATGCCGCCTACCTGCCGCACCATACCTTTTAATTCCATGAGCGTAAGGGTAGCAGAAATTTTTTCAATCGGCAACCCTGACTGATGGAGGATATCGTCCACATGCACAGGCTCGCTACTTAAGACGCTTAAAACCTTCGCTTCGATCTCGTCTGCCGGTAAAATTTTACGCGCGGATTTTTGCGCGCCCATGCGCGTCAAATCCAAAGCTTGCATCAAATCATCCGGGGTTAATAAAGGCAATGCGCCATTTTGAATTAATTTATTCGTGCCTTTGCTTTGCGGCGCAAGGATACTGCCCGGCACGGCGAACACTTCCCGCCCTTGCTCTGCGGCAAATTCGGCGGTGATCAATGCCCCGCTGGTTTCGGCGGCTTCAATCACTACTACGGCTAAAGATAAGCCGGAGATAATCCGGTTTCTCGGCGGAAAGTTGGAAGCCTCCGGCGGCGTGCCAACCGCATAATCGCTGATGATCGCGCCGCGTGCGATCATTTGCTCCGCCAGCCCGCGATGTTCCGGCGGGTAGATCTTATCTACTCCAGAGCCGAGAATGCCAATCGTCCGCCCGCCAGCTTTCAGCGCAGTTTGATGCGCGATCAAATCCACGCCGCGCGCCAGCCCGCTGATCACCGTCATGCCATTGAGAGCAAGGAAGGAGGCGATTTCTTCAGTCACCTGCCGTCCGTAAGCCGTCACTTTGCGCGTGCCAACAATCGCAACCGCGAAGAGATCGTCTGGCAGATATTCGCCGCGCAGATATAAAATCGGCGGCGGTTGCGCGATTTCTCTAAGCCGTTTGGGATAGGCTTCATCTGCCCAGGTGAGGATGTGAATGCCCTGCGCTTCGATCTTAGCCAGAACCTGATCCAATTCAATTGCATTTCTTGCGCTGATAACTTTTTCCGCCAACTTCGCGCCCAAGCCGGATTCGATCAATGAGTTTAGATCGGCAGACCAAGCCGCTTGCAGATCGCCAAAGTAGGCGGCGAGGTTTTGCATCCGCACCGCCCCAATGCCTTTGATCAAGTTGAAGCCGACCCAATATTTCTTATCGCTCATGGAATAATTTAACCACAAAGATTATCAAATTGGGCGGGGAAATTTTTTACGGAAGAACTCTAACATAGAGGCCAAATAAAGTTGGTCGTCAAAATGTAGATTTCGTTTTTTTGCGCTGAGAAAAGTATCTAACTCATCCAGTTCTGCTTTTCTGACTTGGGCAGATATGGAGTTTTTGGCAGTTTTGCGATGTACTGACTGGCTCAATTGACAATACTTTGTGGATTGACCTTTAGCACGCGACTAATCAACTTGTAACTGCTTCCTTGTACGTATATGCAGAGTCTATCTGGAGTATTGAATCAGATTGCCGAACAGCGATCCAAAAAACATCATCATTAAACAAGCATAAGCAATGCCAACAGTCATTGCAATAATTAAGTTAGCGACGAAAAAGTGCCCCCATACTGTGAACGCCCGTTTCAAAAAATTACGATTAACCAGATTCGTTTGTGGAATATAGTGAGCGACATATTTCGCAATTAGATTTCCATTAACATTGCCTCCACTTGACGACGCTTCACGTAATTTTCCATTCTCCTCTTCCAGCTTTTTGATACGCCCTTCCAAAGTTTCCAAATATCCCGTTAGTTCGTTCATGTTCTTGAATTGTTGCAACATACGCGCTCCTATTTTTAAAATAAGCCATCAATCAAATGAACCGTGATTTCTTTAGCCTGCATATCAATTTTAAGAATGACGGAAGGGATGGCCGGTAACAAAATTTCCTTACCGCTTTCGTCCTTGACGATATAAACATCATTGGCGCCAGTTTCCAAAATTTCAGAAAGTTTGCCGAGCAAATTCCCCGCATCATCTTTGACGATTAAATCGAGCAGTTCATATTTATAGTATTGCCCTTCAGGAAGCGCCGGAGCGTCTTTGGCTTTGACGTAAACCCATTGATTGCGAAAGCGCCCAATGGATTCGGGGGTTTCATATCCGCGCAGGCTGATCAGCAGGCTTTCGTTATGCGAACGGACCGTATCAAACGTAACCGGCTGATATTTTTCGCCAACAAAAACCTTCCGCCCGGGTTTGATGCGCTCCGGAAAATCGGTGTGCAAATCCATGATCAATTCGCCGCGCACGCCATGCGGGCGGCGGATGAAGCCAATCGCTAAATAAAGAGACTCGCCTTTTGGCGAGCCTGTTTGCTTTTCTTCGGGCATTAGGGTTCCGCTACGTCTAAGATAGCGCGCTTGCCTTCGCGCTCGGCGGCCACTTTGAGCAAAGTCCGAATGGAGTTGGCAACTTTACCGCCTTTGCCGATCACTCTGCCCATATCGTCTTTCGCCACGCTCAGTTCGATCCGCACGCGGTTTCCGCCGCTTTGCTTAACGCTCACTTCTTCCGGGTGTTCAACGAGGGCTTTGGCAATGTATTCGATCAGTTCTTTCATCTTAGAGTTCCTTATTTGAAAATTACGCATTGCAAGGTTTTAGTCTGCAATGCGTAAAAATTCAACTTAGCTTTTGCCGGTGCGGATGGAGGCGCCGCGTTTGGCTTCGGCTTCGGCGGCTTCCTGCACTAAAACTTCGACCGCCTCGCCTTTCTTGAAGCGGGCAAACCGATCCAGCACGCCAGCAGTCTTGAAGATTTGTTCCACAGATTCGGTGGGCAAAGCGCCGTTCTTCATCCAGTGGTAAACGCGATCTTCATTTAAGTGAATTGTCGCCGGGTTTGTGCGCGGGTTATACACCCCTAAAATTTCCAAAAAACGACCATCGCGTGGGGCTTCTTTATCCGCCGCCACAATGCGATACGTGGGTTGGCCCTTGAGACCAATACGACGTAAACGTAAACGAACCATCTTATACTTGCTCCTTTTGTTTTTATTTGCGTATCAGGCAGGCGCTAGAGACTTGAGAGGGCGCGGGCTGAAATCGCGGAGGCTATTGTACCAGAGAAAGCAGGCTAGTCGTTAGTTTTGAGGCGGCTTTTTTTACGCACGCTCTTCGCGCGCGGACGCGGCGCAGGTTTCTTTTTTGCGTCGTTTGAGATCAGTTTGAAAATCAGCCATTTGTTTTTGCCGTCGCGGTATTGGTGCGAAATGCCGTCCATCATCTTTTTGACTTCGATCATTTGCGTCTGTAATTCTTTTGTGGCAGGCGCGCCGCCGTCTTCGGTTTCGATGAAGAAGCGTTTTCCTTCGACTTGCAAACGCACGTCTATTTTTCTTTCTTTATCCCCGTTGTAGGAATATTTCACAATGTTTCTTAGGAGTCTGCGGACTGCGCGGTCAGAACGATCAATGTCCGTTTTTTTGACGGAGTGCCGAGCAAGCAGGTCGCGAAGCGCAGCAGACACCGCCTGCATCCGGCCACGATCTATGGGGACTTGAAAAGAAACTGCTTCCACGTTATTTTCCCCGTCGCGGCGCTGAAATCAGGTTTGCGTTGTTCAATAGCGCAATCATGCGCTTATTCTAACCATGAAGCGAAAAATCAAATCTATTAAAAGGATTACAAGGCTCTAAGTAGTCGATCGCAAGTATTTAGAAAACAAATCCCTGCTCAAGCCGCCGTCCTCGGCGGCGGGGACGCCGCCTTGAGCGATGGTTTGTAAAATTTATTTCGACCGATTACTTAGAAGCGAAACTAAATTTTAGCGGGCTATCGGCTTGGCGTTCTATGTTATGATTTTACAAAATTGGAGCATTGTATGCCGAACCTGCGCTTGACGTTACCTTTCTCTTATAAGTTTTTTATAATTTGCTGTTTACTGCTGATCGTCGGCGATTCTTTCAGCCGGGCAAGCGCTCAGGGTCAAGCGGCAGAGGTCGAGATTAAGGCAGAGGCGGGTTTTGGCGGCTATGTCAAAGAGGGCAAGTGGATTCCAGTCCACATCACCGTGCAAAATAAAGGCGCGGATATTGATACAGCCAGTTTGCAGGTTAGCTATCAAGCCAATGGAATGACGAATATTTTCGCGGCGGAGGTTTCGCTCCCGACCAATTCGCGGAAAGAGTTGTTGATTTACGTTTATTATCCGCAAGGCGGCGCGTCCAATTTAAGCGTGCAATTACTAGCCAATGAGCGGGTTGTATCTAAAACCAGCGTTAGAATTTCAAACCTAGCGGCAGAAAGCTTAATCATTGGCTTGCTCACGAAGACTCCATCCAAATATAGCGAGCTTTCAAGAATCACGCCGCTGAATGGCATCACACGCTTGGTCGAACTTCAGGCGCAAGATTTGCCGGAAAAAGCCCAAGGCTGGGAGGCTTTAGACGCGCTATTTATTTCGGATACAGATACAGGGGTTTTAAGCTCCGCGCAACTGGCGGCGCTTGAATTATGGGTGGCGAAAGGCGGAACCTTGCTCACGGTGGGCGGGTCAAATTGGCAGGCGACTACGCAAGGTCTGCGCAATCTTCTGCCGCTGGAGGTGACCGGCACGGCTACCATCAGTGGCGCGCTGGACACGCATCGGTTAAATTCAGAACTGACCAGCCTTGAAATTTTTGACCCAGAAGCCGCGACGCTTTTAGCGCTTGGAAAACTTCAACCAGACGCTCAAACGTTAGCCATGCAGGGAGATCAAGCGTTGGTAATTCAGAAGTATATCGGCAGAGGCAAAAGCATTTTCTTTGCGGCGGATCCGGGCATAAATCCCTACAAGAATTGGAATGGGACTTATCACATCTACGACGCTCTGTTAAGTTCTAAAGCGCCGCAACCGCTCTGGGCAGATAATCGCTGGGAAACCGGCAATACAGATAGAGCTCTTTCGTCAATTAAAGAATTGACCATTCCTTCGATATTGCTGATTTGCGGACTATTAGGCTTTTACATTATCTTGATTGGACCGCTAAATTACATATTCCTACGCATCATCAAAAGACGCGAATGGGCTTGGGTTACGATTCCGGCGCTTGTGATTCTGGTCAGCTTCGCTTCGTATATTTACGGATATTTTTATCGCGGGACAACGCCAACCCTGAACCGCCTGACCGTAATTCAAGCCTGGGATGGCGTTCATCAAGCCGAAAGCGTTTCGCTGGTTGGCATTTACTCCCCTCAAAGAACAACCTACACGCTGGAAACTAACGATCCCGGCTTATTATTTCCATACAAATCTAATGAACTGACTTTACAAAATGACACCGCTTGGTTCTCCACTCAAATGGGAGCGAGCCAAGCCGTCGCAGGTATTCCGATTGAAATTGGCGGCATGAAAGCAATTGGCGCAACCAGCGTCACTGCACCGCTTGAAATTGAACACGATCTCACTCTCGCCTTCAGAACGGGCGATCCGGTATTATCCGGCTCTATCTCTAATCATAGCGATCAGACAATTTACAACGTCAGTCTCGTTACGCCGGGTTTCTGGAAAAGCCTGGGCGATTTCGCCCCCGGCGAAACCAAAAAAATTACTCTGCCTATCTCCAGCCTGCCCGGCGGACCTAGCTTTTTTAGCGCGGATTCTGCCGCAATTTTACAAACTACCACAGCCCAAATTCAAAAAGATCCAGACCTACGCCGCAAAGAAAATTTCCTGCTCTCCATAACTAGACCGGAATACGGTCAAGTTAACGACGATTGGGGAATTTATCTCGTTGGCTGGCTAGAAACTCCCCAAACCTCGGCTACGCTAAAAGGAAAAAACGCCAAAGTTGTAGATACTACGCTGTATATTCACCAACTCACTCCAAAAGTTTCAACGCCGCCTGCTCTGCCGTTCACAATCACCTCGTCCGTGATGGAATGGCAATCTGATTCGGCTGAAGTTTCGCCATACAGTATTCACATTTATAACAATGCGGATTTTCAGTTCAGCTTCAAACCGGCTTTTCCGATTCAGTTTAGCGGCGTCACAAAGCTTACATTAACTCTCAACGGCAATAGCCTAATCAATACGATTGAATTCAGCCTTTGGGATTACACGCTCAACGGCTGGTCGCCGTTAACCAATGTCGTCGCTTGGGGAACAGTGAACATACCGAAGCCGGAAAGATACGTCAACCCCGCGGGCGTCATCAGCTTGCGCATCAAAGATCAAACCTCAGGCTATATCGAAATGGATCTTGTCGCCATTTCATTAACGGTGAAACCATGAGCGCAATCGAATTTCAAAACGTCAGCAAAGTTTTCGCGCGCCGTAAAGCGGTGGACGCGGTTAACTTCAAAATCGAAAGCGGCGAAATCTTCGGGCTTGTCGGTCCTAACGGCGCGGGCAAAACCACTACCATACGAATGCTGGTCACCTTACTGCAACCCGATCACGGCGATATTCTCGTTGGCGGGCATTCGGTAAGCAAACATCCTTACGAAGTGAGAAGACAAATCGGCTTTATGCCCGATGCATTTGGCGTGTATGACGATATGACCGTCGTTGAATATCTCGAATTCTTCGCCGCCTGTTATCACGTCCCTAAAACGCAAAGAGCCGCGCTGATCAAAGACCTACTTGAATTAGTGGATCTTCCAAATCGCCAAGCTGATATGGTGGACACGCTCTCAACTGGATTGAAACAACGCCTCGGACTCGCCCGCGTGCTGATTCACGACCCAAGCATTCTCGTCCTCGACGAACCCGCCTCCGGCTTAGATCCGCGCGCGCGCGTTGAAATCCGCGAGCTATTACAAGAAGTGGCGCGGCTCGGAAAAACCATCGTCTTCTCCAGCCACATCCTCGCCGATGTCGCCGAGCTTTGTTCGCGCGTCGCCATCATGGAAAACGGCAAACTTGCCGCAGTCGGCAGTCTCAACCAACTCAGCCAAAAGTTAGTTCCCCACCGTCAGATCAAAGTGGCGTTTTTAGACAAGGTCGAAGAAGCGCAGGCGTATCTCGCCATGCAGGAAAACGTTTCGGCAGTCCGCTTACAACCAAGCAACGATCACAATCAGCGTCAATATATTGAAATAGATTTCAACGGCGAAGATCAGGCTCTGCACGAGCTATTGAACAAACTGCTCGAACATAAATTTTCGGTCGTGCATTTCAGCGAAGAAACGCAAAAATTGGAAGAGGTTTTCATGCGCACTACCAAAGGAATTATTTCATAATGGAAACGCAAAGCATAGCTAAGCCGAAAAGCAACTTCCTTAGTCGCAACCTCGCCCGCTGGCTGGATAATCCGGTGATCAAAAAAGAACTGCGCGGGCGGATGCGCGATAGACGCACCTTCATCCTGCTCACTTTCTATCTATTTTTACTCGCCGGTTTTATCGGCATGGTTTATCTGGTTATCGGCGAAGCAAACTCTCCGACGAACTTCGATCCGGACTTTCGCCAAAATTTAGGAAAATCCATCTTTGGGACTGTGATCATCATTGAATTGTTGCTGGTCGGCTTCATTGCTCCCGGGCTTACGTCTGGAGCGATCACTACTGAAAGAGAACATCGCACGCTCGATCTTTTGAAAACCACGCTGATCACGCCCACTGAATTAGTCTTAGGCAAACTAAGTTCATCCATCGCCTATTTATTTCTTTTAATTTTGACGGCGTTGCCCTTGCAAAGCGTCGCTTTCCTTTTAGGCGGCGTTGGTCCGGCTGAGTTCTTCATCGCCAGTCTCTTTTTGATCGTCACCGCCGTTTTTTTCTCGGCGTTGGGGATCTTTTTCTCTAGCGCGCTAAAACGCACGCTAGCCGCCACGATCGCTTCCTATGGAAGCATTTTGCTTTCCGTATTCGTGGTCATTGCTTTCCTCTTCGGGCTCAGCGTCTCGCTTGGCGCGTTATACGGCAATCAAACCTCCGCCATAAACGAAAATATATTCGTAATCGTCATGTGGCTAATCATCTCCACCAACCCGCTCCTTGCTCCCATCTTCACTGAAATTATTTTAAGTGAAACGCAGAATCTATATATCGTCAATTCCAGTTCGGGGCTTAGCATGGCAAACCTCTGGCTTCCCTCGCCCTGGATTATTTACGTGATTGTATATACGCTCGCCGCCATATTGCTGATCATCCTCAGCGTTCAGTTGATCAAACGCCCGGAACGCTAACTCATCTTCAGGCTCTTTTTGGTCGTTTTCTACGTCAGTATAACAATCGCTTTTTAGATTGCCGGCGCTTGACCGGCGGCTAGAACAGACAAAGTATAAGAGGAAGACGCATGGCAAACATGAACGAACTCAATCACACGCTCAACCAATGGACAACGCGCCTGCGCGTCCAGCGCGCTTTTCTCTGGGCATTGCGCGGTTTAGTTATCGGGCTGGCGCTTGCGCTCATTCTCGGCTTATTTGGATTATTCCAACTTAACTTGCTTAAGCGTGAGTTTCTCGCTTTGACTCTCGCTTCGATATTTATCACGCCGTTGATTACGAGCCTCATCGCTTACCTTTGGCACGTTCCGCCGCTCCAAGCCGCCCGCCACTTTGACAGAGTCTTCCATCTCGGCGAGCGCATCAGCACCGCCTACGAATTACACCAAACGCATTCCAACAACCCTTTGGCTACACGCCAACTTGAAGATGCAGTGGCGATTGCAAAAAGAATCAAGCCGAATAAAAATATTCCCCTGCAAATCAAAAAACGGGAGTTGATTTACGCGCTCAGCATTGCCTTGATACTTGGCTTAATCTGGTTGCGCGGCGGGCAATGGTTTGAAGCCGCCAGCAAAGCCCGCGCCGTAGAGCAAACCGTCGCCGAGCAAGCCGCGCAAATTCAAGAGACGATTCAGCAAATTCAAGCCAACGAAGCTTTGACCGCCGAACAAAAGCAAGAA
>JADLCG010000219.1 GCA_020847355.1 Anaerolineales bacterium
GGGAAGAAATGTTTGCAGAATATCAAGTCAATCAGCAGTTGGTGAGCGAGGCGGAGAACGATGCGATCGTAATGCACTGTTTGCCCGCGCATCGTAATCACGAACTGACCGATGAAGTTGCGGACGGTTTACAGTCCGTTATTTTTCCGCAGGCGCATAACAGGCTTCATGCTCAAAAAGCAATCTTGGCGCGGCTGTTTGGGGTTGCCTGATGATCAGAGCAAGTTATAAACGGACTCTAAAACGGATTCACGGATATAAACGGAGAAATTATTGATGGTTACAGTTTCGATTATCGGCGGTTCGGGATATGGCGGCGGCGAGTTGATTCGGTTATTGCTGGGTCATCCCAATGTTGAAATCAAGCAAGTCACATCGCGTTCGCGGGTGGGCGAGTATGTGTATCAGACGCATCCCAATTTGAGAAAGCGCACGCAGTTGAAGTTCAGCGATCCATCGCAATTGGAATCTGTTGACGTTTTATTTTTGGCGCAACCGCATGGTCAGGCGCAAAAAAATATCGAAGCGTATGCAAAACTTGGCGCAAAAATTATTGATCTCTCGGCGGACTTCCGTTTGCGCGACGAAAATTTTTACGAGCAATGGTACGGAGAAAAACATGCCGCGCCCGAATGGTTGAATAAATTTGTATATGGTTTGCCTGAGTTGCATCGTGCGGAGATGGCGAACGCGAGTTATGTCAGCGGCGTGGGATGTAACGCCACGGCGAGCAACCTTGCATTGCTTCCTTTAATCAAAGCGGATTTATTGGACTTATCATCCCCAATTTTTATTGAAA
The DNA here is from genome assembly GCA_020847355.1 of Anaerolineales bacterium. Lineage (GTDB taxonomy): Bacteria > Chloroflexota > Anaerolineae > Anaerolineales > Villigracilaceae > Villigracilis. The sequence goes on from JADLCG010000219.1 coordinate 800, forward strand.
TCAAAGTTGGTTCGTCTGAGGGCGGCGCGGAAGGAAACTCTGGTTCGCTTCATGCGGAACGCGCCAACGTCATCCGCACGTTTTCGGCTTTTGGTCACCGCCACACGGCGGAGGTGATTCAGGAGATGGGCGTGGACGCTTCGCGCATTTCGTTGACGATGACCGCTGTGGATTTGGTGCGCGGCGTGTTGGCGACGGCTCACGCCAAGGTGAAGGCTGGTACGGCGACCAAAGATTTGTGGAAAGCCTATAGAGCGGCGGCGAACGAAAATCCGTTCATTCGCGTGGTCAAGGAACAGCGCGGTATTTATCGCGTCCCTGAGCCGAAAATTTTGGCTGGCTCAAACTATGCGGATTTAGGCTTTGAATTGGATGAAAGCAACGGTCATATTGTGGCGATGTGCGCGATTGATAATCTAATGAAGGGCGCCTCTGGCTCGGCGGTGCAGTGCATGAATTTGATGATGGGCTGGGATGAGTCGCTGGGGCTGGAGTTTATGGGGCTTCACCCAATTTAGAATGCAGAATGATGAATGCAGAATAATGGCATTAAATTCTTCATTCTGCATTTTGACTTCTTCATTTTCTGGAGAACTTATGGATATTACAGTTGTAAAGTTAGGCGGCACGGAGGGCGTGAATTTTTCCGCGATCTGCGCCGATGCGAAAGAATTATTGAGTCAAGGCAAACGCCTCGTCTTTGTGCATGGCGGCTCGGCGGAGGCGAATGCGCTGGGCGAGGGGCTGGGCGCGCCGCCGAAGATGATCACTTCGCCTTCGGGTTATACGTCAAGATATACGGATCGGAAAACGCTTGAAATCTTTTTGATGGCAGTGAACGGCAAAGTCAATTCGTTATTGACGGAGCAATTACAGATGCTGGGAGTCAACGCCTTTGGCTTGTGTGGGCTGGACGGCAAGTTGATGCAAGCCGTGCGAAAAGAATCCGTTCAGAGCATTGAAAACGGCAAACGGAAAATTATCCGCGACGATTACACGGGGAAGATAGAACAGGTAAATGGTAATTTGTTATCAGCGCTGTTAGATATGGGCTACCTGCCCGTGATTGCGCCAGTGGCGGTCAGCGAAAAAGGGGAGGCGTTGAATGTGGACGCGGATCGCGCGGCGGCGATGGTCGCATCCGCTTTGAAGGCGGAGAATCTCTTGTTGCTCACGGCGGTGCCTGGGCTGATGAAAAATTTTCCAGACGAGTCAACGCTCATTCGGCAACTGCCGCAGAGTCAACTATCAGCGGCGAGTGAAGCGGCGCAAGGTCGCATGAAGAAAAAAGTGTTAGGCGCGGAAGAAGCGCTGAAAGGCGGCGTGAGTCGCGTCATCATTGCGGACGGTCGCATTCAAAATCCAATCTCAAATGCTTTGGCAGGAAATGGAACAGTGATCCAATGAACACGAATGAAATTGTTGCAATCGAAAATGAACATGCTTCGGGAACGTATGCCAAACAGCAATTTGCAATTGTGCGCGGACAAGGCGCGTTGTTGTACGATGCCGACGGAAAAGAATATTTAGATTGTTCGTCTGGGCATGGCGTTGCGAATCTCGGTCATGCTCACCCGAAAGTTGCCGAGGCGATCTATAAGCAGGCGAATACGCTGATCACTTTGTTTGAGTCGTTTCCGAACGATCAACGCGCCCTGTTGATGAAAAAAATTACTTCATTAGTAGATGGCTTGGATCGAGTCTTTTTGTGTAACTCTGGGACGGAATCGGTGGAGGCGGCGTTCAAGTTTGCGCGTATCTCCACTGGCAGAAAAAATATTGTCGCGGCGATGCGCGCTTTTCATGGACGAACATATGGTTCGTTATCCGCAACGTACAATAAAAAATATCGCGAAGGCTTTGAGCCGCTCGTGCCTGGCTTTAGTCATGTAGCGTATAACAATATCGAAGCGTTGGATAAGGCGGTCAATGAAGAAACTGCGGCGGTGATTTTGGAAATGGTACAAGGCGAAGGCGGCGTGTATCCTGCAACGATTGAATATGTGCAAGCGGCGCGCAGAATTTGCGA
>JADLCG010000220.1 GCA_020847355.1 Anaerolineales bacterium
ATTATCCAACCGGCTTCATGGTTTTTACCGTCGCCAATAAAGGCACGTCCATGCTGAGCATGGCGCAGGATTTAGCGGCTTTGGGCGCGGATATGCGCGGAAAGAAATTCGTTGTCTCTTTCGCCCCCGCCACCGTGACGATGGGTCCCGGCGGCGCGATGAATGCCGATAATTACAATCCAAACTTCTCCGAACTGCACGCTCTGGAATTGGCATTCAGCCCGTATCTTAGCTGGGAGACGAAAAGCCTCGCCGCCACGCGCATGTTGGATTATCCCGACACGCTGACGGAACGTCCGCTCCTGAAATTTGTTTTGCAGGCTCTATCCGCTAATACAGCGCTCGGAAAAATTAAATATTATCTCGCCTTGCCTTTGGGCAAATTACAGATCGCGGCAATTAATATCCAAGATCATTACGCCGTGTGGGATTTCATCCGTCATCAATCCACCGAGAAATTAAAAATCACGCGCAAAGAACGGAAGATTGATTGGAATGCGGATATTGCCAAAGCGGAAGATGAACAGAAAAAACGCTCAGACGGAAACGAATATGGCGTAGATAACGACCGCTGGAAACGCGGCGCAGATTTGATGGCGAATCTTCCGCCGCCCGGCTCAATGGATGAGCGCTTCAAAACGAACGTGCCGCTCGCGCTGGAATGGCGCGATATGGATATTCTGCTCCGCATCGTCACAGAACTGGACGGACAGCCTTTGATGCTTGGCAGACCGATGAACGTCAACTTATGGGAAGCGCTTGGTTACTCTGAAGAAACGCAAAACCTGTATTATCAAATTTTGCATAAAGTCGCCGACCCGTACGGTTATCCCATCGTAGATTTTCATCAATACGGGCGCGATAAATATTTCAGCGCCGATATGGCTTCACATTCCAGCCCGAAAGGATGGATGTACATCAATGAAATCCTTGATGACTTTTATCATAACCGCCTCAAATAGTTATTGGGGCAAAACGCTTCTACTCGCCGCTTATTATTTTGCCATTATCGTCGCGCTGATTCTGATGTATGGCAAAGGCAATTTTGAACCGGCGGAATTTATTTATCAGGGCTATTAATGCGCCTGCTTGAAATCATTGATTCGTGGAGTCTGCAATATTCGGAACGTATCGCGCACGTCAGCGCCGATGCGGCTCTTACGTATCGGCAACTCACGAGCCAGTCCAATCAACTGGCTCAATATTTGTCGGCTACGCTCCCGCATGACCGCGCGCCGATTGCCATTTTAGGACATAAACAAAGCGAAATGTTGATCGGCTTTTTGGGATGTATCAAAGCCGGTCATCCTTACATCCCATTAGACGCTTCGCTTCCTGCCCAGCGGATAGAGGCTATCGTCCGAACGGCAGGCGCCACGCTCTTCACAGTGGACGAACTAAAAGCCGCCGCTCAAACGCCGCTCTCGGAAAATTTCAAAATCCAGCCGCCGGAAGATGATGACGCTTGGTACATTATCTTCACTTCAGGAAGCACCGGCATTCCCAAAGGCGTGACGATCACGCGCCACAATCTGGAAAATTTCATCGAATGGATTCTCGCCGAGCAAAAATTCAAAGCGGCGGATGAAGTTTTCTTAAACCAAGCGCCTTTCTCGTTTGACCTTTCCGTGATGGATCTGTATTCCAGCCTCGCTACGGGCGGCACGCTCTTCAGCTTAACGAAAGAGGAAGTGACCGAGCCGAAAAAACTGTACGCCGCTTTAGCAAAATCACAACTCACCGTTTGGGTTTCTACGCCATCCTTTGCTAGGCTGTGCCTGATGGATTCCAGCTTCAACGCGGATTTGCTTCCGCGTGTTCGTAAATTTTGGTTTTGCGGCGAAACGCTCACTCCTGAAATCGCCGCCTCGTTATTGGAACGTTTTCCTCAAGCCGAAATCTGGAACACTTACGGTCCCACCGAAGCGACTGTGGCGACCACCTCTATTCAAATCACTAGGGATGTTATTGAAAAATACCGCCCCTTGCCAGTGGGCAAAGCCAAGCCGGGGACGCGGGTGGAGATCCATGCCGCAGACGGCCGACCCAGCCCGAGCGGGGAACGCGGCGAAATCGTCATCGCTGGAGAGAATGTCAGCGTGGGATATTTCAATCAGGCGGAACTTTCGTCGAAAGTATTTTTTCAAATAGACGCGCAACGCGCTTACCACACCGGCGATTGGGGACATACGCAAGACGGCTTGATCTTCTTTGACGGACGCATGGATTTTCAAATCAAATTAAATGGATACCGCATTGAGATTGGCGATATTGAAGCCAACCTGCACGCGCTCGCCAATGTGCAGGATGCGGTGGTGTTATTGACCTTGAAAAATGAACGCGCCGATCATCTCACGGCTTTTGTTATTTTGAAAAACCAAGCCAGCCAAAACGACTTTGAATTGATGCGCGCAATGAAGCGGCAACTTGGCGAACGCCTGCCCGATTACATGCTCCCGCGTAAATTTGTTTTCCTTACCGAGTTTCCGACTACGCCCAACGGCAAAGTGGATCGCAAAAAATTAGCAGAGAGCCTTTCATGATTCCTTATACCAGTTTTCTTTATTTTGGCATTTCCTTGTATGCGCTTTTACCCGCCGCGTTCTTTGGTTTCTTCAAACGGTTTTGGAAGGCTTGGCTTGTTCTAGCGACATTGCTCATGTTGGTCATTCAATATTCAGATCTTAACCGCGCGCGCGGCAGCGCTCTTCCGGTGATCTTTGTAGTTTTAGGCTACGCCATTCTGCAGTATTTAATCGCGCTGTTATTTTTGAAGATTCGCCAACGCGTCGTTAATCATTGGGCTTTGTATGGCGCTATTAGCTTGAGTATTCTGCCTTTGGCGGTTGAAAAAATCTCCACGCTCTCCCAAACTCATTCGCTCTTTGTTTTTCTCGGCATTTCCTATATCACCTTCCGAAGCGTGGATGTTCTGCTCGGCGTGCAGGATAAATTGATCAAAGAGATCAAACCGCTTCAATATCTGA
>JADLCG010000221.1 GCA_020847355.1 Anaerolineales bacterium
AACTTGAGCAAAACCTAATTGATCGAACCCACGAACTTGAAACGCGCGCCACGCAACTCCGCGCCGCCGCCGATGTCGGCAAAGCCGCCGCTTCGATGCATAACTTGGCGGAACTCCTCCAGCAAACAACCATTCTAATCAGCGAGAGATTCAATTTCTACCATGTCGGCATTTTTCTTTTAGACGAGCGCAAAGAATTCGCAGTCCTGCGCGCCGCCAATAGCGAGGGCGGCAAAGTGATGTTGGAACGGAATCACAAGCTCAAAGTGGACGAGAAAAGCATCGTTGGATACGCGACTCAAAACGCTCAAGCGCGCATCGCTCTGGACGTTGGACAGGATGCCGTTTTCTTTGACAATCCCGACCTCCCCAACACCCGCTCCGAAATGGCTCTGCCGCTCGTCATCAGCGGGCAAGTCCTCGGCGCCCTAGACGTACAAAGCGCCGAAGCGAATGCCTTCACTCAATCCGATATCGCTACGCTTCAACTCCTCGCCGACCAAATCGCCATTGCGATTCAAAATGCAAATCTCTTTGCAGAAACCGAACGCGCGCTTCAAGCCTCGCGTGAGGTTTACGGCGAAATCAGCCGCGACGCTTGGCGCAAAGTTTTACATAACCAACCGCGCGTTGGGTATCTCGCCACCCTGCCCGGCGCAACGCAAACGCAAACCAATACGCTTGAACCAAGCCTGGCAAAAGTTTTTGAAACCGGCAAAACGCTCACTTCCAACGATGGATTGACGCTCACTGTGCCGATCAAAGTCCGCGGTCAAACCATCGGCGGTATTCGTCTCAAGAAATCAGATATTTCCGATTCATGGTCGCAGGAAGAGATCAATTTGGCGCTCACGCTTTCAGACCAATTGAGCGGCGCGCTGGAAAGCGCGCGCCTATATCAAGAATCGCAACAACGCGCGGCGCGCGAATCTCTAGTCTCCGATATTTCTGCGCGGCTCAGTTCCGTCTCGCGCGTGGATACAATTCTGCGCGAGACCGTGCAAGAACTTGGGCAAACTTTTGGCAACGCCAAAGTCTCTTTCCAAATGGTAAATCAGCCCAATGGTCATGATCAAGCCTCAAGTCCAGATGGAAGCGCGCGAAAGGACTTGGAGTAAGCCATGAAACCGCTTTCGCGCATCCTCCGGTTACTCGTCCAGCCGCATCCATCAATCACCGATGTAGACGACTTTCGACGAGCGCAACTCCTTGCAATCCTCTCTCTGCTCCAACTTGCCCTCATTCCGTTTGGGTTAACTGCAGATGCGGGCGTTCGCCCCTTCTTAATCACTTATGGAATCATCGCGGCAATCAGCTATATACTCAGCCGCACAAAATTATACAAAGGCGGCGCCTATTTAGTCGCTTATTTTCTCGTCTCATTTGCGTATGTCCGCATTTTCATCGGCGTTGACGCGGTTGACAGCATTGCCACCGCGCTGACCAGCGTATATATCTCGCTCGCTTTTGCCAGCGCAATATTAACCAGCGCCGATTATCTTTTCCTCGTGGCGCTAACCACGCTGGCTACATTTGCCATCCCATATTATTCAAACCTGCCGCCCGCCAAATCTGACAACCCGATCGGCTCAGGCGCGATTATTCTCGCAATCGGTTTAATTCTCTACACAGTCAATTTGTTTCGTATGCGCGTGGATGAAAGAAGCATCCGCGATCTGCTGAGAATAAATTCCGAATTAACTGATATTAAAGAAAATCTCGAAAATCGCGTAACGGAAAGAACTGATGAACTGCAAAAAACGTTGCGTCAACTTGAAGAGCGTTCCACGCGCCTGACGGCGGCTTCAGAAATCTCACAAGCCATTAGCCTCGACACAGCCAAAGATTTTAACCGGCGGCTCGGCAAAATTGCCGACGTTATCGCGGAAAAAACCGAGCATTATCATGTGGGCATTTTCATCGCAGATCAAAACGCCAAATTTGTGGCGCTGAAAGCCGTCAATCAAACCAGCCCGGGCGGACAAACCATGCTTGCCCGCCAACATCAATTAAAAATTGGCGGCGCCGGCGTAGTGGGCTATGCCGCGCAAAGCGGTCAAGTGCGTATCGCCTTAGATACTGGGGCAGACGCAGTCTACTTCAACAATCCAGACCTGCCGCAAACGCACTCAGAAATCGCATTTCCGTTAAAAGCCGGCGCAAACGTCATTGGCATTCTGGATATTCAAAGTCAACAAGTCTCTGCGTTTGACCGCGAAGACATTGTTATTTTTGAAACGCTAGCCAATCAAATTTCTTTGATCGTTCAAAATTCACTCGCCGCCGGCACAGACACCCGCGAAGTTTCGTGGGAACATAATGAAAAGGCAAGCGGATATTCCTACCTGCCAGACGGAAGTATTGGCGCTTTGACCGCCAAGCAAAGCGCAACGCTCGCCGCAAGCGGGACCTTAGCGCTGGGTCAGCCTACGAGCAGTTCTCCCTCATCCCTAGCAGTGCCAGTCACCTTGCGCGATACTGTGATCGGCATCATTCAAATTGAGTCGGCAGAAGGCGAACGGAAATGGTCAGAAGATGAAATTGCCCTCACGCAAGCCGTTTCAGAACGAGCGGCATTGGCGCTTGAAAACGCCAGACTATTTGAAGAAGCCGAAAAAAACGCCGAACGCGAAAAAGCGATCTCGGCAATTACCGCGCGGATCGGCGAATCAAATAAACTTGAACACATCTTACAGAGCGCCATTCAAGAGTTGGGGCGTTCGCTTAGGGCTTCGCGCACCTTCATTCAAATTGAACCAATTTCAAGCAACGCCCAGAATATAGAGAAGCAGGACGAACATGAGTAACGAGACCAACCATTCGTCAAAGCCACAAACGCGCAACTCCGCCTGGCGTTCGCTGTGGGAAAGCTTCACCTACTCGCAAAAAGTTACGGGTATCGTTATCGTTTTTATGCTGTCCTTATTCGCCTTCACGCCGCTAATTGCGGATCAAAACGCGCGCATACAAAACTACGAGAGAAACGAAGAAAAAGGGGTTTCCGACTTACAGGCGCTGTGGCAATTTTCGGCAGATCTTCAAACTCTACGCATCCTCAGCATTGAGCGCGAAAGCGGAACTTCCGCCTCGGATGACGCCATGAATCAGGCGCTCGCCGCCGCCGAAACGGATCTAGCCGCCCTCCAAAGCGTCCTGCAGGGCAACGCCAGCATTCAAGATATTCAAGTCAAATGGAGCGCGCTAAAAGAAGCGCTTCAAAAAGGGCAAGCGAAGGATACCGAAGCCAATTTCATCACGCTAAATAACAATCTTGCAGAACTGGTTACAGAAGTCGGTAATCAATCCCGCCTCATCCTTGACTCGGAAATAGGCACGCACTATCTAATGAACGCGATTCTCCTGATCATGCCGGAGAACAACGAACTCGTTTTCCAAATCTGGAATCTTTCTTATAAAGCTACCCAAAGCGGAGAACTTACCAGCCAAGAGCAATATCAACTAAGCGCGCTGGTTGGGCGGCTCGAGGAAAATATCAAAGACCTGAATCGAAACCTGCAGACCGCGTTCAAAAGCGATCCGAGCGGTCAGATCGAAGCTCAGGTTTCAGAACCAATGCAAAAATATCTATCGGCGACGCAATCTTTTATCAATTTGCACAACGCCTATTTGGCTAACACAAAAAATTACGAGCTTAACCCAATCGTAATCAAAGCCACTTACGTCAACATACATAATGCGAATCAAGTTCTTTATGCAAGCGCTTCAGACGCCTTACAAAAGGGCATTCAAAACAGAATTCAGTCGCTCTCGCGCAAACTGTATCTGATCGTCATTTTAGCCGCGTCTGGCATGTTGATTGCCTTCCTCATCAGTTTGAGAGTAACGCGCTCGATCAGCGCCCCGCTTGCGGAATTGCTCAACGCTTCGCAGAAATTAATTGCCGGAGACGCAAATATTCACCTGAGCAAGGGCGGCAACGACGAAGCCGGAAAAATCTCACAAGCTTTTGATCTGCTCGCCGATGAAGTAAAAAACAGCCGAATTGTCTCGCTCTCGCGCGCAGATGAGCTAGAACGCAGAACCAAGGAATTAGAAGCGGTTGCCGAAGCGGCGCGCGATATTTCAATCGTCCGAGACGTGGAGACCATGTTAAGCATTGCGACTACGGTCATTCACGAGCGTTTCGACTTCGATCATA
>JADLCG010000222.1 GCA_020847355.1 Anaerolineales bacterium
CGCTGGTTTTACTCTTTGGCGGCTTTTTCAACTTAACGCTGGGCGCGAAAGACCGCGCCTTAAGCGGAGGGGCGCGCTAAATGCCTTTGCCTTTTGATTTAGACCTCTTTGCCGGCTTGGCAAGTTTGATTTTCACTCTGATGATCTTCAGCTATTTCTTTGGAGATAACTTCCTTTTCAAACTGGCTTTATATATCTTCACGGGAGTCTCCGCCGGATATATCGCCTCGGTAGCTTGGTGGCAGGCGCTTTACCCCAAATTGATTTTGCCCCTGTTGACCAACCCAATTCAAAACGCTCCCGTGCTGATTTTTCCATTAATTGGCATTTTGCTGATTGTGATGAAGCTCTCCCCGCGTTTGGCTGGGATCGGACGTTTGGCAATGGCTTACATTGTCGGCGCGGGCGCGGCAGTGACGATTGCCGGAGCGCTGAGCGGCACTTTACTTCCGCAAGTATTAGGGACGATCAACGCATTTGACTCAACGCGCGGCTTTTTCAACGCGCTGATCAACGGCGCGGCGATCTTGTTAGGCACAATCCTCACCTTGCTTTATTTTCACTTTGGCGCGCACGTCAAGCCGGACGGCTCCGTCCGCCGCTTAAGCGGGATTGAACTGCTCGCCTGGCTCGGGCGTTTCTTCATTGGCGTTACGCTCGGCGCGATCTTTGCCGGCGTGTATGCCTCCGCGCTAACCGCGCTCATTGAGCGGATCGCTTCCATCATAACTTTATTTGGGAATTTCTAACCATGCCTGCTTCGCTTGTTGATGGAAATTCATTATTGGCTGTAGATATCGGTGGCGCAACTACGCGCGCCGTGCTGTTTGACGTGGTCGAAGGTCAATATCGCTTCATCGCCTCGGGCATTGCCCCTTCCACTGCCGAAGCTCCGTTCAAAGACGTGAGCGAAGGCGTGAAAAACGCCATTGAAAATTTACAAACCGTGATTGGAAAATCCCTGCTGGATAGCGGGCGCGGATTAATTACGCCCAGCCAGCCCAACGGCTCCGGCGTGGATGCGCTCGTAGTCACGCTCTCGGTGGGCGCAACGCTCAAAACCGTGATCGTCGGCTTGCTCAAAGACGTTTCACTAGACAGCGCACAACGTCTGACTTCTTCCACGTACACGCGCATTGTGGATACCATCTCGCTCAACGATACGCGCAAACCCGAACAAAAAATAGACAGCCTCCTCCGCCACCAACCGGATTTAGTTATCATCACCGGCGGCACAGACGGCGGCGCCTCGCGCTCCATTCAAAAAATGTTGGAGCCCATCGGCTTGGCGAGCTTCCTCATGCCCGAAGAAAAAAGACCCGCCGTGTTATTTGCCGGAAATCAAAAAATGGAAGCGGAAGTGAAAAGCCTGATCGGCTCGCTCTCTTCCTCCGTGCATATCTCGCCGAACGTGCGCCCCTCGCTCGAAACGGAAGACCTCGACCCTGCCGAACGCGAACTGGCGCATATCTTCGTTGAAATTCGCAAACGCCAAATCAAAGGCGTGGACTTGCTGAATTTATGGTCGGGCGGACACATCCTGCCCACCGCCTACGCCAGCGGACGGATGGTGCGCTTCCTTGCTAAAGCCTACGGCGGAAGCAAGGGCATTCTCAGCGTAGACCTCGGCGCTTCGGCGGCTTCCATCGCCGCGGCTTTCAAAGGCACCTCGCGTTTGAATATTTACCCGCAATACGGGCAAGGCGAAAATTTAGAACATCTGCTTAAATACACAACGGCGGATGAAATCCTGCGCTGGTCGCCGCTGGATATTTCAAAAGACGCGCTCAACGATTATCTCTACCAAAAATCTTTATATCCTTCCACCATTGCCGCCACCAAAGAAGACCTCGCCATCTCGCAAGCTATCGCTCGTCAAGCCTTATATTTGGCAATGCAAACTGCGCGCAAAAATTTCCCAAGCGACATTGCCCAAATTAAACTGAACTTAACGCCCTTGTTTGACCCGATCATCGCTAGCGGCGGCGCATTAAGCGACGCTTCGCGCCCGGGCTCGGGCTTGCTCCTGCTCCTTGACTCGATTCAACCCGTCGGCATTTCCACCGTCATCCTCGATCAAAACAACCTGCTACCCTTGTTGGGTTCGGCGGCTTCGCGCAATAATATTTTGCCCGTCCAAGTGATGGAATCCGGCGCGTTTCTAAGCGTTGGCACGGTGGTCGCTCCGGCGGTTATAGCGGCGCAAAACGCACCCATTATGCGAGCCACGCTCACTTATGAAAACGGCTCAGAGACAAAACTTGAACTCAAATACGGAAGCTTACAAACCCTGCCGCTCCCCAACGGCGAAGTGGGCAAACTATCCTTCCAATTATTAAAAGGCGCAGACCTCGGCTACGGACCTGGGCGCGCCCCCAAAGAAGGCGTACCCGTCACCGGCGGCGCTTTAGGCGTCATCTTTGACGGACGCGGCCGCCCGCTCAACCTGCCCGCCGATGCGGCGCGCAGGCGCGAATTAATCAAAAAATGGCAGTGGGCTTTAGGAGACGAATAAGATGATCGCGCCGGTACATCATGTCGTTGGGCTAACTTCCATCGTCCGCGAAAGAATCCTGCCAATTTCAGGCAATCTTTTGGTGCGCCAAGGGCAAAAGGTCAGCGCCACTGAAGTCATTGCCGAAGCAAAATTGCCGCGCGAACATACGCTCATTGACGTAGCGCGCGCCCTGCAAATTTCGCCAACTGCCGCCGAAAGACTCGTCCGTTGCAAAGTGGGCGAACGCCTTGCCGCCGGAACTGAAATTGCCAAAGGCAAAGGTCTATTCGCCAACGCGATCAAAGTTCCACGCGAAGGCACGGTAGTAGCCGTTGGCGGCGGGCAAATCCTGCTGGAAACCAGCGCCGCAAAAGTGGAATTAAAAGCCGGGGTTCCAGGGACTGTGATCGAGGTCCTGCCTGGGCGCGGCGCGGTCGTTCAAGCCGCCGGCTCGTTGGTGCAAGGCGTGTGGGGCAACGATAAAATCGAAATTGGCGCGTTAGTCAATTTGATGAATGCGCCCGACGATACTTTGACCGAATCAAAAATGGATGTGAGTTTGCGCGGCTCGATTTTATTGGGCGGCATGATCCAAAATAAAGAAGCCCTGCGCGCCGCCGCCGACCTACCCGCGAGAGGGTTGATCGTCCCAAGCATTGCCCCCGCTTTGATTGCGCTGGCGCGCGAGATGCCTTATCCAATCGTCGTCACTGATGGGTTGGGCGCTTTACCGATGAACTCTGCCGCATATCGTTTATTGACCACCAACGCCAAGCGCGAAGCGGTGATTAATGCCGAGTCGTATAATCGTTATACCGGCGCCAAGCCGGAAGTGATCATCCCCCTGCCGATTTCATCCGAGCCGCCGCCCTCGCCGGACGCGCAAACGCTGGCTGTTGGCTTGCAAGTGCGGATGCTTCGTCCGCCGGCGTTGGGCGCGCTGGGCGTAATTGAAAAGATGCTCCCCGGTCTGACGGTTTTACCTAGCGGGTTACACGCGCCCGCCGCAGAAATAAAATTAGAAAGTAACGAAATTATTATCGCGCCTCTTGTAAACCTTGAAGTTGTGGGATAATAATATTTATTCTTTGCTAAAATGCTAGCAACTATTGAGGAGAGTGCTTCATGGGCGATTCTTACAATGAAGATTTCAATACGGTCGAGGAGGAAGCTCCCGAAGGGGAGTCCAACAATCGCACGTTTTTAATTGTCGCTGGGGCGTTGGGCGGCGTGATCTTGATCTCGGCGATTTGTTTGGGCGCAGTTGTGTTCTTTAGAAACTTCAATAAAACTGCCGCGCCAGACCCAGCCGTTTTAACTGCCACCGCTCAGGTGCAAAATAATACGATCAGCGAAGCGCTGACCGCCACCTTCCAAGCGGCGATTTTGCCGACCACCACCGTCACCCCGCTCCCAACCAATACGCCGGTAGTGGCTGTCGCCAGCGAAACGCCCACGCCTGACCCGAACGCTTTAGCCGCCGGAGACGTGCAGTTGACTTCCACCATCGCCGCCGCATTTACGCAAGCCGCCGCCGCCCAACTGACGGTTGTGCCGACCACCACCGCTTTGCCCAACACCGGCTTTTTAGACGATTACGGTTTGCCGGGCATGTTGGCGATGACCATCGCTTTTGTCATCGTTATTTTGATGGCGCGCAGGTTACGCGCGGCGCCCGTTCGCAAATAGAAGACCCGCTTTAAGTCAGCCGCAAAGTGAAAACTTTGCGGCTTTTTTATTCCCTTGACCATCTACCAGCGCGGGCTATAAAATCAAAAGTATGAAACGAGTTGGCGGAATTACGGCGGGCTTTTTGCTTTTGCTTGGTCTGGCGGGCATGGCGCTTTATTTCCCCGCCGCCTTGCCGACTAATTCAGATTTCAGCGCTTTACATAACACCACTCTGGCGCTTGTCAGGCGCATCCCAATTTATGATTTGAACGCCGTGCGCGAATGGGTTCAGCCGTTATCGGGCGTGCCAGACGAGCATTTCTTTCTGGCGCGTTTTCCGTACCCGCCGTGGTATGCCTTAGCGACTTTTTATTTGGGATTTCTGCCCGCCGCTTCTGCCGCCACTTTATGGTTTGAATTGAATCTCGTTATGTTGTTCGCGTCCGTTTGGTTCTTAACCGACGGTTGGAACGGCAGATTGAGATTGATTGCCTTTCCCTTTGCTTTATTATTTTTGCCCGTTTTGGGAGCCTTGAGCGTCGGGCAATATGATTTTCCCGTACTGCTCGGAACTTCTTTAATCCTCTTCGGACTCAAAAAAGAAAATGTCTTAAGCGTAGCGAGCGGCGCAACCCTGACCACCTTCAAGCCGCACGTTGGCGGATTGATCTTTCTTTTTCTTTTGATCTGGCTGTTCATCAAACAAAATGATTTTAGTAAACAAAGCCTGAAATATATTTTTGGCGCTCTGCTGGCTTTATGTCTGCTGGGCTTTCTCGCGGATGTAGATTGGATGCGCGGCTACTTGAACCTGCTGTTGAATTATCAAAACGAAGGGAATGTCACGGCTTGCTCGGAATGTATGAGCTTCCCGATGTTAATTTCGCGTTGGTTTTTTGACGGCTCTTTACGCACAGCCATTTTTGGCGCTGTGACTCTTTTGTCGCTTTCCTCTGTTTTCTGTTATTTCAAGCGCGCTTCGTTTTTGAAATCGCCCGCTGTTTTTATAACCGCCGCTTTGATCGCCACCTTGTGGATCAACCCCTACTTCTATAATTACGATTTTCTCTTGTTACTAATTCTTTTTGCGTTTGTGATTGAAAATAGCGCGGGTAAATTCACGAATGGGGCTGTGATTTTCGCTTTCTTAACGCCTTATTTTGCAATTGGCGTTTATGGGCGGGCGGGAAATATCTCGTTACTGCTCATTACCTTACTGCTCACGGTTATTTTTTACAAGCAAGTTAAAGCGTCAGGGTAACCGCATTTGAAAATCTTGAAGCCTGACCTCTGGCGATTTAGCTTCGGAATCTGCTAATCTTTCTAAAAAAATCGCGCAGATTAGCGGATAAAAATCCAAATGCAATAGCGCTAAAGTACTCTCCCAATCCTGATGTAACTAACTACCCTCTGGTGTAAAATCAAATTCACGCGCCAATCCTATCTATACCAAAGAGGAGTTTATGAACACACGCAAAACCATTCATCTTCTCGCTATTTTGATCTTCACTCTGGGATTATTTATTCCCCCAACCATGTCCGCCCGTGCGGCGAACCTCGTCGTGAACAGCGCCGATGACACAATCGCCA
>JADLCG010000223.1 GCA_020847355.1 Anaerolineales bacterium
AAGAAGGTCGCGGCGCAGGCGTTGGTCAATAATTTGGAAGATGAATTCGGGCGCATTGACGTGTTGGTGAATCACGCCAACGTTCAGCCCAGAGCCGCCATCATTGACATGGATGAATGGGATTGGCATCGCGTTTATGACGTGAATGTGACCGGCGCATTCTTGATTACGCAATCTGTGGCGCGACTCATGCGCACAAAAGGCGGCGGGGCGATTCTGAATCTCGTCGAACGCCCCAGCCAAGGCGTAGAAAAAGAAGCGGCGTATTATTCCAGCATGGCGAGCCTAAAGCAGATCTCCGCTTTGGCGGCGCAGGAACTAAGTCAATATGGCATTCAAGTCTTTGCCGTTGAAAGATCAAAAAACGCGGCGCACGACGCATTGAAAATTTTGGAAGCCTTATGAAAGAATTATTGGAATACCGCGTCTTTTTAGTTCGGCGCTTGGAACGCGCCACGGAAGAATTTTACGAACTTTGCAAACCGATTGAGCCAACCCGAAAAATTGACGGCGAACGAACCGCGCATCAAATTGCCTTTTATGCGCGCGGCTTGAACGCGCTGGTTTATGATTTACGCGCGCGCAGAACGTTGAATGAAGAGAACCCGCTCTTTGAAAATTTTGACCCGCCGACTTGGCTGGCGCAGCATTACGACCCAACCGAAGATTACGAAAAAATTTTATCTGAATTCAAAATGCAAGTTCAAGCGTTATGTCAAACCTTAGCCGCTTTGCCCAATGCCGATTGGTCGCGCGTCAGCCGCCATCAACTGCTCGGTGCGGAATTGACTTTGCAATTATGGGTTGAATACGGTTTGGCGCAAATTGAAGAACGCTTAATTGAAGTTCGGCGGGGAGTATAATTTTTCACGCCATGCCGATCTTAGACGCGCACACCGTTGAATTTTTCAGCAAAAGCCCTGAGCAAACCCGCAGAATAGGAATCCGCTTAGGCAAAGCCCTCAAAGCTGGCGACGTAATTTGTTTGCAAGGCGAACTCGGCGCGGGCAAAACTACTTTTGTGCAGGGCGTGGCGCAAGGCTGGGGCTCGTTGGACGCTGTTTCCAGCCCAACTTTTATTTTGGTTAATCAATATCGCCGCGCCGATGACGAAAAAATATTTCATTTGGATACCTACCGCCTCGCTTCGCAACCCGAAGCTGAAGAACTTGATTTAGACGCGATGCTGGCTGAAGGCATTTTGCTGATCGAATGGCCCGAACGTTTAGGCGCATTGATCCCAGCCGAGCGCTTGTGGATCAAACTCGATCACCTAGCTGAAGAACACCGCCAAATGAATTTCAACGCATCTGGTAAACGCGCGGATGAATTATTAAATGAAATTCGCAATTCAATTTTTGGAGGCGGATGATGTTGCTGGCAGTTGATACTTCTACCGCGCAGGTGGGTTTGGCTTTATTGGATGGAAACCAGATTCTTGGCGAAATGTTGTGGACGACGCGCCAACATCACACCACTGAGTTGGCTCCGGCGCTTTCCGGACTGTTAGCCCGCTCCGGCGTTTCTATGGAAATGGTCAACGCTTTAGCAGTGGCGCTTGGACCAGGCTCCTTCACCAGTTTGCGAGTCGGCTTGGCGTTCGTCAAAGGGCTGGCATTGGCGCGGCGCATCCCCGTTCTCGGCGTTAACACCTTGGACATCATTGCGGCGGCGCAACCAATTGGCAAAATTCCGCTGATTGCCGTTATTCAAGCCGGGCGGACGCGCCTCGCATATCAGCTATATCAACCGCAAAAGAAAATCTGGCAGGCGGATGGCGAATTGAAAAGCGGAACTGTGGATGAGTTAATTTCACAAATTACAACGCCCACGCTCCTTGCCGGAGAATTCACCGCTGAAGAGCGCTTGAAATTATCCAAACAGAAAAAGATTACGCTGGCTGTACCAAGCCAATCTGTGCGCCGACCGGCGCTTTTGGCGGAATTGGCTTGGGCGCGTTTTCAGAAAAACGAATTTGACGAACCCGCCAGCCTTGCTCCTATTTATTTACACGTCGCGGGCGCGCCGCCCGCATGAACCTTTTAATCCGCAAGATGACGTTGGATGATTTGGAACAGGTGACGGCGATTGATCAACTATCTTTTTCATTGCCCTGGCCCCCGCGCTCCTTTCAATTTGAAGTGACGGATAACCCCGCTTCTCGAAATTGGGTGGCGGAGATGGAAGGGCAAACGGTTGGCTTGCTTGTCGCCTGGCTGATCGTGGATGAGATTCACATTGCCACGTTTGCCGTGCATCCGAACTTTCGCCGTCAAAAAATTGGCGAACAATTGCTGGCTCATGCGTTAAAATCCGCCAGCGCGGAGGGCGCGCTAAAATCATTTTTAGAAGTGCGCGCCAGTAATCATGCCGCGCGCGAAATGTATCGAAAGTTTGGCTATCTGGAAGACGGCATCCGCAAAGGCTATTATAAAGATAACGGCGAAGACGCAATCTTGATGACGTTGGAGCGCATTCGTTTATAGGAGCAACCGCATGACAGCCGAAGAGACGCTCGCTCAAATTGCCCGGGAGATCGCGCTTTGCAAAAAATGCGCCTTACACGAAGCGCGCAAAAAAACTGTGCCGGGCGTCGGGCTCGCAAACGCTGAAATAATGTTGATTGGCGAGGCTCCCGGCTTTCATGAAGACGAGCAAGGTTATCCGTTCGTGGGCGCGGCTGGAAAATTTTTAGATCAGTTATTAGAACAAGCCGCTGTGACGCGCGCTGAAGTATTCATTAGCAATATCGTTAAATGCCGTCCGCCAGGAAATCGCGATCCACAACCAGAAGAGTTGGAAGCCTGTGATGAATATCTTTCAGCCCAAATTGCGGCGATCAATCCGAGTATCATTGTCACCTTGGGGCGCTTTTCGATGAGTAAGTTTCTGCCGGGCGCGAAGATCAGCGCTGTGCATGGGCAGATGCAAAAAATCGGCGAGCGCTTTATCATCCCCATGTTTCATCCGGCGGCGGCTTTGCATCAGCCGGCGTTGCGCCCATCCATCCTGGCGGATTTTGCAAAACTGCCGGAGCAACTGCAAGCGGCGCGCATAGCTTTGGGTAAAAAAGGAACGCATGAAAAGCAAAAAATAACGGCGCTTGACGAACAGAAGCCGAAGCAATTAAATTTATTTTGAATTGAAAATTCAAGAATGGAAATGGCATGTCAATCAAGGAAGACTTAATTAAAAAGATAAAAGCCAAAGACGCAAAAATGGCGATTCTTGGATTGGGGTATGTGGGCTTGCCGTTGGCGGTGGTTTTTGCCGAGGCGGGGTTTAATGTCACCGGCGTAGACCCAGATCAAAGGAAGATTGAGGCGCTTCTCAAAGGCGAGTCATATATTCCAGACGTGAAAAATGAAGCGGTGGCGAAGTTAATCAAAAGCGAGAAATTCACAGCGACGACTGATTTCTCCGTTCTGCGAGAAATGGATGCCGTGAGCATTTGCGTGCCGACGCCTTTACGCCAAACCGGCGACCCGGATATGTCCTTCATCATTTCCGCCACGGAAGAACTGGCGAAGTATATGCACAAGGGCATGGCGGTGGTTTTAGAATCGACGACTTACCCGGGCACCACGCGCGAATTGCTTTTGCCTAAATTGGGACTGGAACATGGTTTGCAAGTGGGGGAAGATTGGTTTCTGGCGTTTTCTCCGGAACGGGTGGACCCGGGGCGCAAAGATTTTACGACGATCAATACGCCCAAAGTGATGGGCGGGATTACGGAAACTTGCGGCGAGGTGGCGACGGCTTGGTATGAAGGCGCGATCCAAACCGTGCATCATGTTTCCACGGCGGAGGCGGCTGAGATGTCTAAATTGTTGGAGAATACTTTCCGCATGATCAATATCGGTTTGGTGAATGAATTAGCGATTATGTGCGAGCAATTGGGCGTGGATGTGTGGGAAGTGATTGACGCCGCCGCGACCAAACCTTTTGGCTTTATGAAGTTTACGCCGGGTCCCGGCTTGGGTGGGCATTGTATTCCGATTGACCCGCTGTACCTTTCATGGAAAATGAAATCCTTCAATTACAACGCGCGCTTTATAGATTTGGCTTCTGAGATCAACACGAATATGCCGCGATATGTGGTTTCGCGCGTGTTAGACGCGATGAATGACCGCGCGAAGACGCTCAAAAACTCGAGAATTTTAGTTTTGGGCGTGGCTTACAAGTCGGATATTGACGATGTGCGCGAATCACCCGCGTTGGATGTGATTGGCTTGCTACGTAAAAAAGGCGCGAATGTGGATTATCACGATCCGTACATCCCGCATATTCATCACGAATATGACGGCTGGCAAATGGATAGCGTCCCAGATTTGATGAAAGCCGTGCGCGCGGCGGATGCGGTGTTAATTGTGACGAATCACAAACAATACGATTATCAGGCGATTATTGACGCCGCCAGTTTTGTGTTTGATACGCGTAACGCGACCGGCAAGATCGCAAAAAACCATGAGAAAGTTGTGAGGTTATAAATATGGGAAATTATCTCGTCACTGGCGCGGCTGGGTTTATCGGCGCGCGCACTGCGCAAATGCTGATCGAGCAAGGGCATACCGTCGTGGGGATTGATAATCTCAATGACGCATACGACCCGCGCTTGAAAGAATACCGCCTGAAGATTCTAAAATCTTTGCCCGGCTTCAAATTTCATCAAGCGGATATTTCTGAGAAAAAAACAATTGATTTGTTCAAAGCTGAAAAATTAGACGGCGTGATCAATCTTGCCGCGCGCGCCGGCGTGCGCTTTAGCGTGGACGATCCGTGGACGTTCGTTGAATCTAATGTTACCGGCACGTTGAACATGCTGGAAGTCTGCCGTCAGGTTGGCTGTCCGAAATTTATTCTCGCTTCCACTTCCAGCATTTATGGCGAAAACCCGCCTTACCCTACGCCAGAGACTGCTTCCAGCAGTGAGCCGATGCAACCGTATGCCGCCAGCAAAAAAGGCGCGGAATCTTTGGCATATGCGTATCACCACTTATATAATATTGACGTGACCATCGTCCGCTACTTCACGGTGTATGGACCTGCGGGCAGACCCGATTTGGCAATGTTCCGTTTTGTGCAATGGATTATGGAAGGCGAACCCGTGCGGATCAATGGCGATGGCGATCAATCGCGCGGCTTTACCTACATTGACGATATTGCGCGCGGCACAATTGCGGCGCTCAAACCGCTCGGCTACGAAGTGATCAATTTGGGCGGGCATGAAGTGATTTCGATCAATCAACTGGTGGAAATGGTTGAAGAATTGACCGGCAAACAAGCCATCGTTCAGCATGGTCCCCCCAACTTGGCAGATATGCGCACCAATCAGGCGGATGTGAGCAAAGCCAAAGAACTGCTTGGCTGGAAGCCGCAAGTCAACTTGCGCGAGGGGCTGGCGAACTTGATCAAATGGTATAACGAAGAACGCGAGTGGGCGAAGGAAGTGTTAACGCCGTGATATGGGATTGTTAATCCAATCCGTTTGCCTCCGTGAATCCGTTATGAAGTCCGTTGATAACAAACGCGCTACGCCCATAGCCGGATTCAAGCAAAGGTCGAATATTTGTCATTTTTCGCAGGCGATCCGCCAGTCCGGTGGGCAGTTGGAGGCGTCCAGCGAATAGCTCAAAAGCGCCATCTCCAAGGTGTAGGCACAAGAGCATGGGCGAATTATAGTACGAATGTGGGGGAGGGAATATTTATGAAGCGTAACAATCCTTGTGGGTTTGCGCTATACTGAAGTCATAAAGCGCTCATTAAACAAATTTACTTAGATTAGCGAAAGATTTGAATTATTCTACTTTTTACTCTCTACCGTACATGGCGCTCTTTTTACCGCTAAGAGCGCGAAGAACGCAAAGATTTAAAGGCTTTCTTGGCGCACTTTGCGGGCTTCGCGGTGCATATGTACGGTAACAAAACTTTTTATACCATTTGAAAGTTTTTATGTGTGGAATGTGAGGAGTAAGCATGCATAGACACGGATCGCCAAAAGCGCAAACGTTCGCAACGGCTTTTATGATTATTGCCGTTATTGTCCTTATGGCTTTTCCCGTGTTTTTAGTTTTTTTTAGGGAAGCCCGCAAGACAGATGGAGACTTACAGGCGGGGTTGGAGCAAATATTGCAAACGACTGAAAAAATGCATCCTGAGGAAGCGCTTGTTATTGACGGCGTTAATAATACGCTTTATTTACCTTATGACGCGATTGACATGGAAGGAAAAATTTCAATTAGTTCACGCTCCCCTGAAATGTTTAACGCGGCAACGCCTGAATGGATTTTGTTGTATGTAGTGAATGTGATGTTTTGGCAGAAAGACGGCGTCTTAATGCCGCAGGTTAATCTTTCGAGACCCGCGCATGTTTGTTTTACCCTCAATGAAGGTCAATGGGCTGACTATATAAACCGCCCCACTGAATATCAGGTTCAGTATTACGCACAAGATCAAAACCCGGCTCGTTGGGAACCCATTCCGCTTTCGGTATATCCGGAACGTTTTCAAATTTGCGGCGAAACTACCCATTTATCTATTTTTGGATTGGCAATGAAGCCAGATGAAGATGGTACGGCGCCTGTTGCCGGCGTTACTGTGACTCCGAATGGAACATGGGAGCCGACAAAAGAAAATATAGACGTGACTTTCGTCTTTATTCCGAAAACCCCCACTCCAACGCCAACCCCCTTACCCACAAGCACGCCTTTACCCACAGCTACATCAATTCCCACTTCAACTTCAACGAATATCCCAACAGATATTCCAACTCCAACCAATACAGAAGTTCCTACGGCAACAGACGCGCCTCCTACAGATACTGACACACCCCCAACGGCTACCGATGTGCCAACCGATGTGCCTACTGATATACCTCCCACAGCTACTGATGTGCCTACCGATATGCCCACTGATATACCTCCAACGGCTACTGACATACCTACTGACATACCTACCGATGTGCCCACTCCATGATAGAAGCCGAATGGAACAGCCTGCGAAGCTTGCTGGAAAATCGGGGAGCGTCTAAAAGAATGGACTAAAGCGCTTTGCGCCACAGAGAACGCTTATAAACGGACTCTTTCACGGACTCACAGACAAAAGCGGACTTATTGCCGTATAAGGTTATCTCAATGTATGCAAGCGCTAAATCCGTTTAATTCCGTGAATCCGTTATGAAGTCCGTTGATAACAAACGCCTATAAACGGACTTTTTCACGGACTCACAGACAAAAGCGGACTTATTGCCGTATAAGGTTATCTCAATGTATGCAAGCGCTAAATCCGTTTAATTCCGTGAATCCGTTATGAAGTCCGTTGATAACAAACGCC
>JADLCG010000224.1 GCA_020847355.1 Anaerolineales bacterium
ACGCCGTTTATCACCGAAGAAATTTGGGGACACCTCCGAAGTTCGATTCTCGATTCTCGAATCTCGGAAATTGCCAAAGACTGGTCCATTGCTTTGATTGCCGCCAAATTTCCCGAGCCAACCGATGAACAATCTTGGGAAGCGAAATCAATCGCCGAGTTTGAATTGATTCAAGAAATTGTGCGTTCGATTCGCAATCTCCGCGCAGAAAAGGGCATCGCCCCATCGAAAAAACTTCCCGCCGTCATTTCAGCGGGCGATAAATTTGATTTGATTCAAAATCAAATTTCAACGATTGCATCCCTGGCGGGGCTGGAACAATCTCAAATTACTAATCACCAATTACTAAAAGACAAGCCCGGCGATTCCACTGCCCTCGTCATCGGCTCGATTGAAATTTACCTTCCATTGGCTGGCATGGTGGATACAGCCAACGAAAAAGCTCGCCTTGAAAAAGAACTCAAAGAAGCCGAAAGCCATATTACCAGATTGGAAAATTTATTAAATAGCGATTTCGCCAACAAAGCTCCAGCCGCATTGGTGCAAAAAGAAAAAGACAAATTGGCAGGTTATAAAGATACGGCTGAGAAAATCAAAGCGCAATTGAAATAAGAGTTTGCGTTATAATACAAAAAATAAATAATAACCTTCGGGGCAGGGTGACACTGCGCCGCACAAAGTGCAGGTGAATTCCCGATCGGTGGTACAGCCCACGAGCCTGTTTAGGTACATCGCTTTCCTCCTTAGGAAAACGGGCATGATTCGGTGACTCGCGCAACGAGAATTCCGAAGCCGACAGTATAGTCTGGATAGAAGAAGGTACACACGCCATAACCATGCGGTCTATGCGTTGATTCATGCCCCGAGAACATTTAATGTTCTCGGGATTTTTTATGACATGCTTCGCGCCTCAGACTCCGCTTTGGCTTGTTTCCGCGCCCCGAACATTAACTTTGTTTGAGGCATTTTTATTTAATGATGAAAACTTTTTTCACGCGTTATCTCGGCATTATTTCGATTGTCTTCGCCATCCCAATCTGGCAGTTGATCGTGCGCCTCAGCGGCTTGCCAAAATTTATTCTGCCCTCCCCGTTGGACGTATATCTTAGATTTGTCACAGCCGTTACGGATGGCAGTTTATTGATTCACACGGGGCATACTTTGCTGGAAATTCTGCTCGGCTTGTTTTTTGGCGCTTGCTTTGCGACCATACTTGGGTATTTCTTGGCGAAATCCCGCGCGCTTGAAAAAATCTTAGCGCCATACCTCGTTGCCAGCCAAGCGATTCCAATTGTGGCGGTAGCGCCCTTGCTGATTTTGTGGTTCGGCTCGGGGCTGGCTCCTAAAGTTTTAATTTGCGCTTTGATCGTTTTCTTCCCCGTTTTAGTGAACACGATTGTCGGCGTGCGCGCCGTTCCGCCCGCGTTATATGATTTGATGAAGGCGCTCAAAGCCACGCGCTGGCAAATTTTATTCAAGTTGGAATTGCCCGCTTCTTTGCCTGTTTTGCTGGGCGGTCTAAGGATCGGCGCCACGCTTTCGGTGATTGGCGCAATCGTCGGCGAGTTGGTCAACGCCAAGCAAGGGCTGGGTTTTTTATTGAAGGTCGGAGATTTTCAATACGATACCGCGATGGTTTTCGTGGCGATCTTGATGTTGATTACGCTGGCGTTAAGTTTATACGGCATAGTGACCTTGCTGGAAAAAAAGTTTTTGAAATGGATGAAATAGGTCGCGCGTGCGGCGTGACGAAGCAAATGAAAAATATGGACATGCTTTTAGCATGACCTACACATATTACAAGGAGCTGTTATGTTGAAGAAATTAAGTTTGATCGTGCTGGGGCTGAGTCTACTGCTGACGGCGTGCGGCAATTCACAGGTTAAGCATGAGGCGCTGATTCACATCCGCCTGCCGATGGGTTATATTCCCAATATTCAATACGCGCCATTTTATGTCGCGGTTGAAAAAGGTTATTTCAAAGAAGCGGGCTTTGAAATCGAGTTTGATTATTCGTTTGAAACCGATGGAGTCAAATTGGTGGGCGCGGGCGAACTGCCGTTTGCGGTTGTCTCTGGCGAGCAGGTCTTGTTGGCGCGCGCGCAAGCTGTGCCAGTGACTTATGTTGCCGCATGGTATCAACAATATCCGATCTCGGTGATCGCCAACGCGGATGAAAATATTTCAACCGCGCAGGATTTGAAGGGTAAAACAATTGGATTGCCGGGCTTGTTTGGCGCGAACTATATTGGTTTACGCGCTTTGTTATTTTCGGCGGGCTTGAAAGAATCGGATGTGACGTTGGAAGAGGTCGGCTTCAATCAAGTGGAATTGATGGCGGCGGGCAAACAAAATATTATCGTCGGCTATACCGCCAACGAGCCGATTCAATTGAAAGCGCAAGGCATGAATGTGACCGAACTGCGCGTTTCCGATTCTGTGCAATTGGCGGCGAATGGAATTTTGACCAGCGAAAAAACGATTGCCGAAAATCCGGAATTGGTGAAGGCGTTTGTGGGCGCGTTTTTGAAGGGCTTGCAATATACGATTGATCATCCTGATGAGGCGTATGCATTGAGCGCGCCGTCCATCCCGAATTTTGCCGAACAAGATCAGGCGGTGCAAAAAAATATTTTGCTAACCTCTATTGATTTATGGCGCGCCGACCGCTTGGGATATTCTGACCCGCAGGCTTGGGAAAATATGCAAGCTATTTTGCTTGAAATGAAATTGATTCCGCAAGCCTTAGATTTGGACAAAGCCTTTACCAACGAGTTCGTGCCTTAATGATTATAAAAAGAGACGCGCAAGTTAACGATTTGCGCGTCTCTTGGATTTATTTCTATGAATTCTAACCCTGCTTTGGTTGTAAAAGATTTATCCGTTGTCTTTGAAGATGACAACGCCGAACTTCAGGCGCTTGAAAATATTTCGTTTGCGCTTCGCGCGCGCGAGTTTGTTTGTTTCTTAGGTCCTTCTGGCTCGGGCAAAACGACTTTATTGCGCGCCATCGCGGGCTTGATCCAACCGACTGCCGGCGAAATTGATTTTAGGTTTGGTCGTCCGCCAAAGATCGGCATGGTCTTCCAGCAACCCAACCTGATGGTCTGGCGAAGCGTGCTGGACAATATCAAACTTCCGCTGGAATTAGAGGATGTAGATAAAAATATTGCCGAAGAAAAATCAAAAGAATTGATTGATTTGGTTGGACTGAACGGCTTTGAGCGTTCTTATCCGCGCGATTTATCGGGCGGGATGGCGCAACGCGTGGGCATTGCGCGCGCGCTCATCCATGACCCAGACCTGCTCCTGCTCGACGAGCCGTTTGCCGCGCTGGATGCATTAACCCGCGAACGGATGTGGGGCGAGTTATCCAATATTTGGCAGGCGAAGCGAAAGACAGTTGTGCTGGTGACGCATTCGATCAACGAAGCATTATTCCTTGCGGATCGAGTCTTGGTTCTTACGCAACGCCCAGGCCGAATCAAATTGGATTTGGAAGTGAGTTTGCCGCGCCCGCGCGCAGATGATATTCGTTATACGAGTCAATTTGGGGAGTTGGCGAAGAAATTGAGAGCGGCGATTGAGTGAATTGAAACTTGGGTTTTGAAAAGTTCTGAGTTTTTTATTAAGAGTTAAATTTCTCTAGATGCGTATTGGTCTACTGCAAAGCTATAAACAACTTTTAGATGATAAAAAGCTAACGACGTAAATAGTAATATGGATAAATTTGTTGAATTAAGAAATAAACCCAGTAAACCGAATGTCGCCAAACTTGCCGCAAGAACTTTTTGTGCGGGGAATTTTTGCAGTGCATTGACGATTAATGCGGCGATGACTGTGTAAATCCAAACTCCAAAACAGAGCGCGAGATTTTCGCTCAATAAAAAAGAAAATATCAAAGGTTGAATGTGAATTGCAATAAAAACCAATCGTAGCTTTGGATTTCCTTTGTAATAATTATTTGTGGATAGAGTGAGATTGGCAATAAAACCGGCGAGGACATCGAAAATCAAAAGAAATAAAATGATTATTTTCCAAAAAGAGAGTTCGTTCCACTCTGTATTTGTAAAATAAAACAATCCCAATGTTCCTAGTATGCTGGTAAGAAATATCATTATCAATTCAGGAACTGAGGATTTTTCTCCGAGCGCCTCGCGCAGTGAAACGGGAATTTGTACAGTTTTCATTTTTATCTCAATATCTGGAATAGATTGCTGTAATCGTCTGTCCATAACGGAATATTCGTAGTGTACCCGTCAAACGCTTCGGAACGCGCTTGAATGGCGGGGATTTGGAGCAAACTTGGATTGGGGGTTAGTAACAGCCATTCCGTTACATATCCGCCGCGCGGATCGCCGGCATAACTAACGCTGACGATATTTAATTTATAGTATTGAGCAATTTGCCAAAAGATGGGGCGTAAATCCAAATGGCGGTTGGAGATATGCGCCGCGATGATTCCATCCGCTGAAAGGTGTTTAAGGTATAGATCAAAGGCTTCTTTGGTGACGAGATGAACGGGGATTGAATCACTGCTGAAGGTGTCCAACACCAGCACGTCAAAATTTTGCGAGCCGTTTTCCGCGAGTTCATGCTCAAGCGAAGCGCGCGCGTCTCCGGCGACCATAGTGATTTGGGCTTGGCTGTCTTTGACAAAAGAGAAGAAATCGCCTTCGCCTTCCGCTAAACTAATCACCGCCGGGTTGATTTCGTAGAGGCGGTAGTCGTCGTTGGGCTGACCGTAAATGGCGAGCGTGCCAATGCCTACGCCGAGTAAACCAACTTTTAGACCGCGATCCGTGCGCGGATAGTTCAATAGCGCCAACCCTGCGCCGCTTTCAGGCGTGTAGTAGGTCGTCGGCGTATCTCTTAACTGCGGGCTGATGAATTGAATTCCATGTACCGTGACGCCGTGCGACATCACATAAGCGGGTTCATGCGATCCGTTGGGAATTTGCTCGCGGACGCGAATCACGCCGTAGAAATTGCGCTCGGCAAATAAAAGCCCGGAAGCGTTGCCCAACATACTTAGCGTGATTGAAACTAAAAGAAAGACCGTGAGCATGAAGCGCGAAAGCGCAAAGGGATTTAATGCTTTGGGGTTTTTCCGCACGCTTAACCATAAGGCGCTGGCTAAAGCAAAAGCCACCATAAATTCCCAATAGCCGTTGAAGATGATCGGCGCGATCAGGCTGGCGAACATTCCGCCGAGCGCGCCGCCAATTGAAACCATCAGATAAAACGAGGTGAGATGTTGCGCGCTGGGGCGCAGTAGATATAACTCGCCATGACAGAGCATACACGCCGAGAACATCAGCAGGCAGTAGATTAGGATCTGGTAATAAACATGAATGCTGTTGAAGTTGAACGCCATCCAGATATACAGAACAACTGAAACGGCGAAGAGGATTAAATAAAACTTGCGGTTGTAGCCGTCTGAAAAAGCTAAAATAAACGAAAGCAAATATAAAGCCAGCGGCAGAATCCATAAGAACGGAATCACCGCCACTTCTTGCGAGATTTGGTTGGTGGTCGCAAGCAAGAGCAGAGACGCAGTTCCGCTTAGTAGAATCCAAAGCGTGAACAAAGCGCGAGTTGGGGCAATGCCGTTAGAAACAGAATCCGCTTGGGGTTGGGCAAGCGGCGCGGCTTTTTGATTTTGAAGCGCAATATAGACGGCGAGTAATCCAAAGAGCATGAAGCCTGCAGACCACATCCAGCCTTGCGCTTTTAAGGTTAGGTTGGGTTCGATCAAAGTTGGGTAGGCTAATAAGCCCAATAACGAACCGAGGTTTGAAAGCGAATATAAACGCGCATAGGATTGATCTGGAAAAATTTTCGCAAACCAAGCTTGCATTAGCGGACCGTTGGCGGCGAGGATGAAATACGGAAGCCCAACCGAGATAATCAATAATTTGAAGATTTCAAAACTTGGGATTGAGAGGTCGTTTGGTTTTAAATCAATCGGCGGAGTGATCGGAGATTTCCAAAAAAAACTGAGCAGAGCCAAAAGCAAAATTGATAAAGCGGTTAATGAAATGTGCACGCCGCTTTGTAAAGAGTTTTTGATGCGCCCGATCAGCCAGTAGGCGTAGGCATAGCCGCCAGTGAGCAGGACTTGAAAAAACAACATTACGGTCGTCCACACGTCGGGAGCGCCGCCAAACCACGGCAAAATAAATTTCCCGACCAGCGGTTGAATTTGAAATAATAAAAAGGCGGAAAGAAAAATGCTGAGCGCAAAAATGAGCATTACGGAGCAAAGCCTTTGGGCATGTGGGTTTCGTCTGTGGCAATGCCTAGTTTTTGAATATCTGCGGCGCGGTCTGGATATAACTTTAATAATTGAGACTGTGCGCCGCCTTCAAACATATCGCCGGTGAAGCCGGGCGCGACGGTGCATCCAAATAAAGAATACACGCCGCCTGCTACCATGTGACCTGCTTGCCAAACCCCGGCAGGGATCACCGCTTGAACATTTTCGCTGGACAAGATGATTTCCTTGCTAGAGCCATCGGGATATAACAAAACGAGCCGTAGCGGATCGCCGCCGTAGAAATGCCAAACTTCATCCGCAGTTAAGCGATGGAATAAAGAGAGGCTTTTGGGATCGTCACAATACATGCCGAGCATGGCAGTGCCGTGCGGTTTGCCATTTTCAAATTCACTCGCGGAACGATAAGTACTGACGAAGAGCGTCCCTTCGGCGAGCAAAGGTTGAAAATTATATTTTTCGATGAGCGCTTTTACTTTTGGGTGCATGGTAGAGCGGATTATAAAGCGGATAAGCGGATTTTTGCTTCAAAGAATCTGCGGGGGGATCAAGTTAAGTAGATAAAAAAATGCCGCTTTATCTTGCCTACTCTTCCGAAAAGTAATCAGAGTCGATTCTTTTTAATTCGTAAGCCGCTATCGGATTAACGCCAATGTTGTAGTCAATCATTAATTGACTTAAGGTTTCTCCGTCTATTAATATTATTTTGCTTTCAATTTTTGACGCAAATTCTTTAGCTTCTTTTGTAAATTCGGACGTGGTTATGAATATGCCTTTTTTGGCGCGTTGACCTTGTAATGCCCCGGCAAACTTTTGAATTTCAGGGCGGCCTACTGAATTTTCCCATTTTTTAGCTTGAATATAAATAACGTCTAAGCCAAGCCGATCTTCATTGATAATTCCGTCAATTCCGCCGTCTCCGCTTTTCCCAATGGCTTTACCTGCATCTTTGCGAGTGCCGCCATAGCCCATTTTTACAAGTACGTCAATTACTAGGATTTCAAAAAATGAGGGCGAACAATTTTTTACAGTTTGCAGAATTTCATCTGATAAACTTTGCCTGATATTCAGGTAGGCAGATTCGATTTCTTCTTCGGGGGTTTGTGACTCAACATCTTTTTCTGTAGTTGGATTTTCGGTAGTGTTTTTTTTGTGGCGTGTCTTAAAATCAATAAATTCTTCAAATTGTTCAAGAAAATTCACGGTTATACGGCCTGGCGGATTTTTTAGAACATCAAGCCCTCGGCTTGTAATTTGATATTTTCCGCGTTCTGGAGAAGATAATAACCCCGCTTTTTTCAAGTAAGTCATAGCCCATGCGACGCGGTCGTAAAATCTTGTTTTTCTTGCGCTTGGTAACATCTCAGCTAATTCATCTTCTGTTAAATTGAATTCTTCCGCCAATTTATCAGTAGCGTCTCTTAGTGAAAGTACTTTAGCGTCGTTCGCTAATTTTAGTAGCGGAAGCATTACAGTTTGGTAATCAGGAATCGCCATAAGTTTCTCCCAGTTATTTGATAATGTTTTTAAGTATAGCATTATCAAAGTTAATTTTAAATATTTACACCTTTCCTAAAAACTCCATCACATACCCATTAAACTCTTCAGGCTTTTCCATGTTCGGAAGATGAGCTACGTTATTCATTACAATCTTTTTTGCGTTGGGAATGTTCGTTGCCAAATGTTCTGCGGCGGCTTGGCACCAAGCCGTATCGAGGTCACCGATAATCACCAGCGTAGGAACTGTTATTTCGGAGAGTCGATTCGCGGCGGCGGGTTGAAGCGGAATTTCATTCCCTAAATCTTGTGGAGATTGTAAAGCAATCCAATTCATATCTTTGACCAACTCACGCACATTTGAATTTACTTGGTCGGAAGTTCTGCCTTTTCCATCCACCCAAATTTGAATCTCCAATTCATTGACCGAAGCAAGGTCACCCGCTTGTTCGGCTTTTTCAATTTCTGCTTCTTGCTTTGGTGATTCCACATCAACTGAAAAACCACCTAACGCCGAGCCAACCAACACAAGCGCTTTGACCATCTCAGGATGTTCCAACGCAAAGTTTGTGACCGTTTTGCCACCCTGTGAACAACCGACGAGAATCGCTTGCTTCACGTCCAACGCTTTCAAAACGCCATATAAATCATCATGCAAAGCAAAATCACCAGCCACCATTTTTGTTTTCCCAAACCCGCGTCGGTCATATCGAATGGCTTGATATTTTTTTGCAAAGACATCAAATTGCTCATTCCACATTCTGTTATCTGCAATGCCTGCATGAACAAAGACGAGTGGCATGCCAGCGCCATCTATTTCATAATAAAACTTTGCATTGTTGTGTTCAACGAATCCGCTTTTCATGATTGACTCACTTTTAGATTTAACATCGCCAACATCTTCTTCGTTGACTCAGCCACTTCCTCGATTGCTTTGTTGAAGGCTTCTTCATTAACTTTGGAGGGTTTTCTGTACCCGCTCACTTTTCTTATATATTGCAAGGCGGCTTCTTGAATCTCTTGCTCGGTGACGGGATGATCCATGTTGCGTAAAGGTTTAATGCTTCGGCACA
>JADLCG010000225.1 GCA_020847355.1 Anaerolineales bacterium
CCTATTTATATTTTATCTATGATCCGGCAACTAATAAATTTGTGTACAACGAAGCTTATCGCGTCATCACTTCGCCGGAATTTCCGGGAAGCCCAAACATTCAATCGAAATGGCGCGAAAGCGCGGCAAAAAGCGGCATTGATATTTACACGCTTACGAATAACACGCCCAAATTAACCAAACGCGAAACTTGGGAAGTAATCAACGCTACGCAAGCCAAGCATCAGGTGATCGTCTTCAATGTGGATGGAAGCAGTCAGGTGACTGTGGACGAAGTGGTCTCTCTTCCAATTCCTTAAGCAAAATCATGGCGATCAAAGCGGTTGTTTTTGACATCGGCGGCGTTTTAGAGATCGCACCCGCCGCCTTCGCCTATCAGCCCGCCTGAGACCATGTGTCCGCTCGGGTCGGTCAAGTTGACTGGCGCGTTGTTGACGTATTTTTAATAATTTACAGAGCCAATGCTATACTGTTAAAATTTCAATTTTAGCTTTCTAACAAAAGCCGGTTGAGATTTCGGAAGTAGTAATACGCCAATGCTCCCAAGGACCGCCATAAGAGCAGAAATAACTTGATACCAAATATTATTGGTAAACAGTTGCAGAGCAGTACCAAGGACAGTAAATATCAAGAACCAGCTAACAGCCCACAGTCTTATTACAGCAAAGCCCTTTTTATACAACAATACCCATACAAATATTATCAAAGGTGCGCAAACAATTGACAGATTTACGAGGGCAGTAATAGGTGGAATATCGTAAAAATTCATTTCTTAATCTCTAATTGTTAGGCGGAATCAGGAATGGTATGTCTGGGGCCATGTTGCTTGCTGTTCGATAGGCAGTATAAGCCAAATTTGTTCTGGACACTGTTGCTGAAGCAGGTGCCCATATAGCTACAAATGTAGTATCAACACTCACCCATACGTCCGTTCCATTCGTACCATCTTGCGTTATCCACTCGCCAAAAAACGGCTCAGGATGTTTCGCGATAGAACATGAGACCGAAATCCGACTCACACGCCGCCGGCCGCTTTTGCAGTGGCGGCGGAGCGGGTGTGCACATCCAGTTTTTCAAAGATCGCTTTCAAGTGCCGTTTGACTGTATTGGTGGTGATGAATAACTTCGCGGCGATTTCTTTGTTAGTTAGTCCCTGAGCGAGTAAATCTAGCACTTCACGTTCGCGTTCGGTGAGCGCATTTAGTTCGTTCATGGCTTGGGCGGAAAGTCTGGCATCTTCTACCGCGTGGCGAAAAGCGGCGCGGTCAAAGGTTTGCTTTTCAAGATATGCGGAAATTGAGCGCTCGGCGTAAATTTTTTGAATTTCCTGCGGCTCTGCCATGCCGCTGACGACGATAGCGGGGATTCCTAGGGCTTGCATATTTTCTAAAAGTTGGTAGCCTTCTTGATTTGAAGTTTCGGAAGGTTTTTCTAGATTAAGCGCCACTGCGCCTTTGAGCGAAAGATCCACAACGGCGAGGGAGAATTTCTCGCGGCGTAAACAGCCCATCGCTTCGCCAAAGCTTGCGCAAGCGCGCACTTGAAAGCCAAGATCATGGAGCAGTTCTTCGAGAATATTGCGCCAACCGGCATCATCATCCACTACGATCACGCGCTGTGCAGAAGCGCTTCCGGCGTTGACTTCTGTTTTAGAAGCAGAGGCAGGCTCGGGCGCGGAAGGGGCGTTTATTGTCGCCTGCCCGGGCGCGCTGGCTAAGGCGCGATTCACCACATCCCGAAATTGCCCGCGATGAAAACTTTCCTTGCGCAAAAATGTAAACGCGCCATAATCTGTCAATGCAGTGACGGCAAGTTCAACGGTTGCAAAGCCCGTCAATAAAATTGTTTTGCAGTTGGGGTCAAGACGACGCACGGCATCCAGCACGCGCAAACCGTCATAATTGTTGTGATCGTTGGGCGAAAGAGAAAGATCAACGATGGCGATGCGGTGCGGTTCTGAACGCAGGAAGCGCGTGGCTTCATCCAGATTTGAGGCAACGCTGACGGTGAGACCAAAATCTGAAAGGATTTCGCTTAAGATTTGTTGCCAAGAGTTATCGTCTTCAACAACGAGGGCGAGGATGTTAGAGTGACTCATGCGCTCTCCGCGACGGGCAGGCGCAAATGGAAGGTGGCGCCGATTTTATTTTCGGGGTCGCTTTCCACAGAAACAGAGCCGCCCAATCTGGTCATCAGGGTTTTTACCCACCACAAGCCAAAACCTAATTTGTCGGGTCGGGTCACTGCGCGGCTGGAAAAATCCAATTCAAAGATGCGGTCCTGAATTTCATGCGGAATGCCCGGTCCGCTATCGCTGACGGAAATATCCACCCACTGTGAGTTTGCGCGTCCGTGAATTGTAATTGCGCCGTTGGCGTGCATGGCTTCGATGGCGTTTTCAATGAGGTTCTTGAAGACAAACGCGAGGCTTTGCCCGCCGGCATAGACCATCGGAAGTTGTTCCAGATTTTCGAGGTTGATCTTGACCGTATTGGGCATATTGATCGAGCGGATTGCGTCATGGATGCGCGCGGCGACGTAAAATTTTTCCATGCGGATGGGGCGCAAGTGCGATAAATTCTCCTGCACAATTTGCATGGCTTCGGAGGCGCAACGCTCAATTTCGTTTAAGTTATTGGCGAGATAGGCATCTTTTTCGAGCAAGGTTTGGTATTTATCTTCAATGTTTTGCACACGCACGGGGATTGTGCCGACTTTGTTATTGACGTTGTGCAAGAGATTGGAAGAAATATCGCCTACGGCGGCAAAGGTCTCAGCGATGAGATGTTGTTCTTGCGTAGTCTGCAAAGCCTGTTGGTGAGCTTCGTTTTGAATCGCCAGCACGGCATAATGCGCCAAACAAGTTAATACTTTTTCGTCCCATTCGGATTCGGCGAGTTGCGCGGCTTGATCGTCCATGTTGTAGGCGCTAAACGCGCCGAGAGTTTCGCCGTCTTCGCCGGTTAATAGCGGGACAATTAACCCACGCGACCAATCTTTTGAATCTGTAAATTGACGCGAGCCAAAATCCCGCTCCGCATGTTTTAGTTTGACAGTTTTCTTCAGCAAAACGGATTGTCCAATAAAACTCTCTTGCAATTTCATTTTTTGCTGATTTTCATCCGAAGCGGCGCGCAACAGTTCTTGATGTTCGTCCATGATCCAGATGGCGCTAAACGAAGCGTTCAATAAATCTCTGGCAACCGCTTCAATATGATTCAACACTTTTTTGCCGGGCTGGGAGATGAGCAAACGCGCCACTTCTTGCAGGGCGTCCAACAAACGCGCTTCTTGAATTGCCGTAATCGCATAAGTCGCCAGCGATTGAAGCATGTGATTATCGTCTTCTGAAAATGCGCCCACATGCGGACTCTCTACATTCAAGATGCCTTCCAAACGTCCGCTGGAGTTGACTAACGGGACGGTCAATTCGGAAAGCATACGCAAGCCTGAATCCAATGGATAGTAGATATTCACCCACGGAGCTTGGCGCAGATCATGAATCAATAACGGTTGCCGGGTGCGGGCGACGTGCGCCATAATGCTATTGGCGCTGAGCGGCATTTTTTCAACCGCAGGATGATCCACATACGCGCCGCCTACCGCAGTAGTGATCAGGAATTCGCCGCTTTTATCCAAGAGGC
>JADLCG010000226.1 GCA_020847355.1 Anaerolineales bacterium
AGGACGAATTGTCCAAGCGTGATGACCTTTTCGATCACGGCGCGTTTGCTGAAGACTTCTGTCATCCCAACTAGGCAGATGAAGAGCGCGATTGCGCCGCCGAGCAGACCGATTTTGGCGGCGCTCCAAAGAAAGTTTTCTTTTGTGATTTCATTCATCTTATTAAGCCTTCTTTTTCGACAGGCGTTCGCCAAGGATGCCGGACGGACGGAAAAGCAGGATCATTACCAGCATGGTGTAGGCGATGACGTCTTTGAGTTGGTAAGGGCGTGGGATTCCGAGACCTTCGAGGAAGAGCGAGGGACCGATGGATTCGAAAACGCCAAGCACCAAGCCGCCGACCATCGCGCCGGGGATGTTGCCAATGCCGCCCAGCACGGCGGCGGTAAAGGCTTTGATGCCGGGGGTGAAGCCCATGAAGAAGTCAATTTGACGATAAACCAGCGAGAAGAGCACGCCTGCCGCGCCAGCCATTGCCGCGCCGAGCGCGAAGGTGGAAACGATGATGCGGTTTACGTCTATGCCCATCAGGGCGGCGGTATCTTGATTTTCCGAAACAGCCCGCATGGCTTTGCCGACTTTGGTGTACATAACGACGAAATATAAAATTGCCATCATAATTGCGGCGGCGGCGACCACCAGAACTTGAACCTTTTGAATCTCGACGTTCATAATCGTCCATCCGCCGTCTAGGGCTTTGAGCGGGGGATAGGCGTATTTTCCAGGTCCGAAGAAACCGCGAAATGCGTATTCTAGAAAGAAGGATGCGCCAATCGCGCTGATCAGCGGGACGAGGCGCGGGGCGTTCCGTAAGGGGCGGTAGGCGATCCGCTCGACCAACATGGCGATGGCGGCGGCGAGGATCATCGCAAAGAGAATCGGTATTATTAATCCGAGAGCGGGGT
Source organism: Anaerolineales bacterium (assembly GCA_020847355.1). GTDB lineage: Bacteria > Chloroflexota > Anaerolineae > Anaerolineales > Villigracilaceae > Villigracilis. Next base: position 906 of record JADLCG010000226.1, read on the forward strand.
TTTTATCTACAAAGCCAATTGTGTTCAGCCAGGTAGCGACGAAGTATGCGCCGAACGCTCCGGTCATAAAGATGTCGCCGTGCGCGAAATTGATCATCCTTAAAATGCCGTAGACCATAGTGTAGCCTAAAGCAATGAGAGCGTAAATCGCGCCTTGCGCGATACCGAATACAATGAAGCCAATCCATTGTTCGCTGGTGTACACGCCTTTGGAGAGGGTGACAATTGTTCCAATGATGATTGCCAAAACAATTGCAACGCGAATCCCCCATAAGAAACCACTGACAACTAGGTCTAGCATGCGTTCGCCAAAACTCGTGCGCATGAAAACTCCTTAATTAAAAAGTTAACAGAGAGTGAGGCAGAAACTGCCTCACTCTCGTTTTACTGGCTTTTAGGCTTACGGCCAGACTTTCTTGGGATTCGGGTTGGTGGGATCGGAAGGATTCCAAGAGGCGGGATCCGCGCTCATCACTTGATACACCGCAATCACCGGAGCGCCGCAGTCGCCGGAGGGCGAGCAGGACAAGTTACCAGTGATGCCGGGGAAGTCTTTGGTCGCGTAGATCGCGTCGCGCAGAGCTTGGCGAGGAATGTAAATAGTTCCGTCCGCTTCGACTACGGCAACTTTTTCGATGGCGGCGAAGATGATGTTAGCCGCATCGTAAGCGTGCGCGTGGAAGGTGGAGAGGGTGGAACCACCGTATTTCGCTTCGTGTTTCTTGAGGAAGCCAGCGTAGTCGCCGGTGAAGGCGCTGAAGTCTGGGCTGGAGAGGTACACGCCTTCGACGTTCGGGCCAGAGGCTTTCAAGAAATCGGGGCTGAAGATACCGTCAGAACCGGCGAGTTTCACATCTTCCAAACCTGGCACGTCGCGGACTTGAGCGGTGATGTAACCGCCGACAGCCACGAAGACTGGGTAGTAGATGAACTCAGGTTGTTTGGCGGCGATGGTGGTCAACACGGGTTTCATGTCGGTGGCGTCTTTAGCGACAGCTTCTTGAGCGACAATTTCGCCGCCGAGTTCTTTGAAGTTGTCAGCGAAGACTTGTTGCAAAGCTTGCGCGTAAGCGGAGCCGTCATGGATGGTTGCGGCTTTGCGTACGCCGAGGAAGTTGTACGCAAATTCAGCCACAGCCTTGCCTTGGAAGGCGTCGCTATGAGCGGTGCGGAGATAACCGGCGTAGTCAGGACCGCGATTAGGATCGGTGAGGGCTGGGCGGGTGTTGGACGGGGAGATCGTGGTCAAGCCGGCTTGGGTGATCGCGGCGATACCGCCAACGGTTTCGTCCGAGCAGGTGGAGCCAACGAGAGCGACGATAGAAGTGTCGGTCGCCAACTTGGAGGCGGCGGTAGCGCCACCTTCAGGGGTGCAGAGCGCATCTTCGGTGGTCAAGAGGATGTTGTGACCGAGAAGTTTTCCGCCTTTGTCGTCAATGGCGATTTCAACGCCACGCTTGGAATCTTCGCCGAGGGAGCTATCCGCGCCGGAGAGCACGCCCCAGAAAGCCATGTGCAGGGGTTCGTCAGCGGCGATCTTGACACAGCCGAGCGCATCAGTACACTCGTAAGCGGCGCCAGCGGCTTCAGTCGCTGGGGCAACTTCGGTCGCGGCGGCGGGTTCGGTCGCGGCGGGAGCGGCAGTTGTCGCGCCGCCACAGGCGGTTAGCGCCATGCTGGCGATCACCAGCAGGGAAAGTAAAGCGAATAAACGCTTGTTCATTATCTTACTCCTCCAAAATCTCAAAATATGTGAAATCCCGCTTTCGCGGGTGACGATACGAGCGGACAACGCTGACTCTGTCGGCATCACCTCCTCACAATGAGATAGTCATAGCCTAGGTTATAAAATAAAGCCTATGAAAATACCCTGGGATAATTTTCACGGCTAAATTTACAGTGAACGGAGTAACCTTTCACTTTTATTAATTGATTAATAATAAGGTCTTTTTAGCGATAGGTCAAGTAGGTATCTTTCCTAATTTATTAAATCAAACCTGTTTTTTCGCCTTGCGTTTTATACAAAATCTGTTCTCGAATTCGCAGATCGGCGTTCCGAATCTTCATCGCTAAATCCGCCGCCAAGTTATACATGAGGCGGTAGCCAAGTTGCGGGTAAGTTTCGCAAAGCATGATCAATTTAGCGCGTTGGATCGCCAGCAGGCGGGTATCCTTTTGAGCGCCGCGCGCGGAAGCCGAGCGTAAACCTTCATCCACCAAAGCGATTTCGCCAAACGATTGACCGCGCCGCAAACGCGCAATCACGCTTTCTTTTTGGTCGCCTGAATTTGCCTCCGCATGATTGATGAAAATATCCACTTCGCCTTGCACGATCACGTACAATTCTTTACTACTGCTGTTTTCCTGAAAAATTAAATCCCCAACATGATAGGTGACTTCCTGACAAATATTGGCGATCAACTCCAACTGTGTCGGCGTGAGTTGATAGAAGATGTCGCTTTGCTTGAGAAAATTTGCCAGAGAGTTCATCGGTATCGAAATCCTTTGTGAGAGTTTAGCATATTCACAAACGCGACGCAACGCCCCCAACTACGGGATGGCGGATGCCGTCCGAAAACATTCGCTACGGGTAAGTATTCTTCAACCAATCCAGCGGGTTGACCTGCACCCCGCCGACCCACATCTCAAAATGTAAGTGTGGACCAGTCACGTGACCGGTGGCGCCAATCTTGCCGATCACTTGTCCGGCTGGCACAGCCTGCCCAACCGTGACGTAAATTTCCTCTTGATGCGCGTAAAGCGTATAAACGCCCCAGCCATTGTCAATGATGGTGGCGTTGCCGCGCAAAAATACCGATCCGGTATAAGCGACTACGCCCGGCGCCGCCGCATAAATATCAAACGGGTGTTCCTGCGAACAGACTCCGTAATCCACCCCGCTGTGAAAATACGAAAACCTTTCGTCTTTGAAGAAGAAATAGCGCGGCGTGCCGAACCATTCGGTAATACAGGAGGGCAATCCAACCGGTAGAATGAAATCGCCGTCCCAATATTTTTGCGGCGTGTTCGTCGCCACGATCGATTCGATTTGTAAAGTCTCCGGCTCCAGCGTGGCTGGGTCTATGGAAGGGACGACTTGTTCGTCAATGCGCTGATCGCCGCGCGTGACTAAAATCATTTGCTCAAACGATTCGGTACTGCCGTCTGGCAGTTTCGCGTCCAAGCGGAGCGGGTAAACGCCAAGCGGGAGCGTGACCAATACGCCCTGCAATGCCACCATGCGCCCATCGCCCAAAGGAAAGAAGGTGAGCGGGCGATCTACCAATACGCCGCTCAAAGTTACGCCTTCGGCAGGATGAATGACGATCTCGGTCGTTCCGCCTTGCTTGATCGGCAAACTGCGAATCTCAGCGCTGACAAATGCAGAAGGCAGATGAACCGCATTTTGACTGGCTTCGCCGCCGGGAGCGAATAACGTGTCGCCGGGGATCACATCCCAAGAGCCTCGTAGTTGATTGTAGTGTGCGAGCGTCCACGGGTCGGTCCCTTTTTTGATTGCGGCTTCCAGCATGGATTCTCCGCTGGCGGGCGAGACCTGCGTATTCAAACCGGCGCCATTTGCCTGAGTCGGCACGATCATGCTTGCGCCAACATAAAATTCATTAGGGCTGACGAGATGATTCAATTTCTTGAACAAAGCTTCGGAAATTTGCGTTTTACGAATCAATGCGCGATAGGAATTCCCAAAATTAATCAAGGTTGTATCCAAAACGCCGTTCACGCCTTCCAAGCCTGGGATGATCAATTGTTGACCGACGGTCAATTGATTGGCGTTGACAATGCCGTTGGCTTCCATCAATTCATTCATATCCACGCTGAAGCGGCTGGCGATTGAAGATAAACTATCGCCGGGTTGGACGATGTAGATTGGTCCAGTCCCTTCTTGCGCTTTGACTGGATAACTTGAAGTTAATA
>JADLCG010000227.1 GCA_020847355.1 Anaerolineales bacterium
CGATAACCTTGAATTTCAACATACGGTTGCCAGTGTTTGTAGCTGATTGCGCGGATTCGCCTTTTGATTTCATCCGCGCTCATCTCCGGCGTGATGATAAATAGTTCGTTGAATTGCTTGCGCGAGAAAGGCGTGCGCGCCCAATGTTCTTTGGAAACAGGTAATTCTTTCCCTGCGGCAATTAATCCCATAATTTCAAAAAATAATTCAATTTGGTTTTCATACGTTCTTGCGAGCAAAGCCTCTACGTCATCCTCAGGATACACCGGGAATCTTTTGACGGCGATGATTTTGCCGGTATCCACTTTGCCCGCCATGTGATGACAAGTCGCGCCGTATTCTTTCGCGTCTTCATATAATGCGAAGTTGTTGCAACCAATGCCCGGGTATTCAGGCGAAGCGGGGTGAAAATTGATCGCCGCAATTTTGGCGTTGTTTAATAATTCCTCTGGTACAACCCAGCGCGAGAGATATGAAATCACATAATCGCCTTGCCATTTGCAGATGTTTTCTGGCAAGGGGTCGCCCCATTTGCCGAGCAGATAGGTGAGGTTGGGGAAATGCGTTTGGCAAAATTCCAATGCGCGCAGGCAATCCGGGTCTTCGGCTTTGCCGAGGAAGAGCAGGGAGGTTTGGGTCATGGCTCTGATTATAGTTGGGCAGTCAGCCCAAAGTCTGAGGGGAGGAGCGAGAACATGTGCGCGTCGTAGATGGCTTTGCCCACCACCATGCGATTCAATAAAATCCCTTCATAGTGTGCGCCGATTTTTTCGGCTACTCTTTTGCTTGCCAAATTATCTTTGGCGATCACGATCTCGGCGCGGATCAATTTGAGATTTTCAAACGCAAATCTGGCGGCGAGTTGCGCGGCGCGCCCGGCGTAGCCCTGCCGATTTCTGGGCGTGCGAATCCAATAGCCTAAATTGCAGAAGTGATAAACCGGGTGAAGATGACTCAAGCCGCAACCGCCGAGAAACTCATGGGTGTCAGCGGCGAAGATACCAAAGCCGTATAAACGTCCGGCGCTCCATTCGGCGCGCGTGACGGTGACGAATTGCCGAGCCAGTTCGAGCGTGTATTTCTCATTCGCCCAAGACATCCACGGGCTTAATTCTGGCAGTGATTCTTGCACCGCCAGATGCAACGCTTCGGCGTCGCCAAATTCATAGGGGCGTAAATAAATGCTGTGATCGGTCAGCGTGACGAAAGGAAACATGTTTTTAGGAAGTGTATTCTTTTAAGCGATGCTCCACCGCGTAAGCGGCGGCTTCGGCGCGGTTGTTCATATTCAACTTGGAAAGAATGCTGGAAACGTAATTACGCACCGTACCTTCGCCTAAATATAAACTCTTAGCGATCTCGCGGTTGGTTTTGCCTTCGGAGACTAAAAGCAAAACATGCTTTTCTTGCTGACTTAAACTTGAAAAAGCGGAGGCTTCCTCATTTTTTCCGGCGCGGCGCATTTCTTGAAAAACGCGCTGGGTGACGGCTGGGTCTAGCAGGGCTTCGCCGCGGCTGACGGAATCCAACGCTTTGATGAGGTCTTCACTGCCGATTTGTTTGAGGATGTAACCCGAAGCTCCGGCGCGAATGGCGGCGAAGAGCATTTCGTCTTCAGCGTAAGAGGTGAGCATAATCACCTTGACGTTGGGATGTTGATTGACGATTTGCTCGCAGGCTTCAATGCCCGAAACGCCCGGCAGACGAATATCCATGACTGCTACATCCGGTTTGCAGGTTTGAACTTTTTCTAAGGCTTCGCGCGCCGAGCCAGCCTCGCCGACTACCTCAAATTGCGGGTAATGCTCCAGCAGAGATTTCAAACCCAAACGCACAACTTCATGATCGTCCACCAGCAGGATTCTTTGCTTTTTCATTTTTTATTTTACCTTGGGGTTATTGGATAAGCCGTTTACTTTCTTCTGAGCAAACTATCCATAATGCTTTTGCCGCGCCAATTTTGTAAAATGGATTCCACGTATAACTGCTCAAGCGCCTTGACTTGGCCTTCAATTGAATATTTTTCGCTGAGTTCGCTGGAGCGTTTTCCGAAGCGTTCTAATTTGGCGCGGTCTTTGATTAAGCCAATCAGCGTTTTGGCAAAAACTTCAACGTCTAAAGCGACTTGAAAACCGTTTTCTTCGTTCTCAACCATGCCGTCAAAAGCTTCGTCCCGCACGACCACGATCGGCAAGCCTGAAGCCAGCGCTTCGATCACCGAGATCGGGTGAACTTCCGTAGTGGAAGCGGAGAGAAAAACTGTCGCATCGTGAAAAATATCAGGCAGTTCTTCGCGCTGAACCATGCCTAAAAAGTGTATTCGATCTTTGACTTTGAGCCCCGCGGCTTTTTCTTCCAAATCTTTGCGCGCGCCGCCATCGCCGGCGAAAACCAATTGCGCGTTTGGGAGTTTATCCGCCAAGAGGACAAATGCGTCAATCAGAAACTCAAGCCGTTTCTCCGGGTCCATCCTGCCAACGGATAATAAAATCGGCGCTTCCGGCGGGACCCCCAGCCTGCTCCGCAAACTCCCGGCTTTTTTCGCCGTTTTGAATTGGCTGAGATTGATCCCATTAGGGATGATGTGAATCGGCTTCTTAACTTTTTGTTCCAACAAGAGATGATAGAACTTGGGAGAAGGCACGACGATTTGATCGCCCAAATTGGTGCTGACTGTGCTGAACCAACGCGCCCCATGACGAATGATCCCCGTGCCGCCGATGAATTTTAAGTAATGCGTGTAATCTGTAATTGAAGTGTGATAGGTATAAATTAAAGGCAAATTTTTTGTCGAAGCGGTGAGATACGCCAACAACCCTACGCTCAACGGGCTGTGCGCGTGAAGCACGTCAAAATGCTTGCGCGTGAGCGACCAAGTAGTGCGCGGCGTGCCAAGCACAGCCACGTAAATCGGCGGATCGTTCAAATATTTGAGCGAAGGCAAACGCACGATGCTGGGTTGTTCGTCTTTATAGCCGGGGAATTTTGGCGCAAAAATTGTCACTTGATGCCCGCGTTTTTTGAGCCCCTCGGAGATTAATTGCAAAGAGACGGAAACGCCGTTAACTTGCGGGGCATAGGTATCCGTAAATAAGCCGATGCGTAACGAGCCGAGATTTAACTTAGGCGAAGTTTCGGTTGTGGCTGGGGTCATCTGGAAATATCCTTTGAAATCAGTTGGTTTGAGCGCTCTGTGGGCGCGCGGCTTGTTGGGTGAGGTTTAATTTTAGGCGCTTGGCTAACTCGCGTCGCGTGAGCAAAACATGCCGCTTGCATTGGTTACATTCCAAACCGATATCCGCGCCCAGCCGAATCACCGTCCAGTCATACGAGCCGCAAGGATGGGGCTTACGCAGGCGGAGCTGGTCGTTCTTCTGCAAATCTAAAAGCATGAGGGAAATTATACCGCCATGCGGGTGAGAAATATTTCTCACCTCAAGAGGGAAAACTTTCCTTGAGCGAAAACCCTAAAAAGCGATAATAAGCTTGTAAGTAAAAAACGAAAGTTTGGTAAATGCTTTAGAAAAGAGGCACAAAATGAACGCTGAACTGAAAATCAAATTTTGGGGCGTGCGCGGCAGTTACCCAACGCCGGGAGCCAATACTATTCAAGTAGGCGGTAATACCGCTTGCGTGGAAATTCAAGCCGGGAATAAAACCATTATTTTGGATGCCGGCACGGGCATTATTCCGCTTGGGCGCGAGTTGGCGCGCCGCGCCGCAACGGAAAAACGCGGACTAGAAGCGCTTCTTTTATTCAGCCACTTGCATCACGATCATATTCAAGGCTTTCCGTTTTTTGTGCCGGCTTATTTGCCGAATGCGCGCCTGCATATTTTTGGTCCGGGCAGTTCGGATGAAACCCTGCAAGAAGTTCTCAAGCATAATCAATCTTCTGAAACCTTCCCGGTCAGTTTGCGCGATATGGCTTCGACGAAGCATATTCAAACTGTGCGCGAGACGCAAACCATTGTTTGGGATGAGGATAATGTGCGGGTCGTTGAATCAAATGCCCGGTTAAGTGATGAGGCGTTGGTCGTTCGCATTCATAAATCGTATGCGCATCCCGGCGGCGTGTTTGTCTATCGCATTATGTGGCGCGGCAAATCCATTGTGTACGCAACCGATACTGAAGGCTATGTGGGCGCGGATCGTAAGTTGGTCGCCTTTGCGCGCGATGCGGATGTGTTGATCCATGACGCGCAATATAGCGACGAGCATTATTACGGCGCGCGCGCTGGGTTTCCTGCCACGCAGGGATTTGGACATTCAACGCCCAACATGGCTTGTGAAGTTGCCGCCTCTGCCGAAACGGGACAGTTGATTCTGTTTCATCACGATCCCAATTACTCTGACGCAATGGTTGCCGAGCAAGAAGCGTGCGCCCAAAAAATATTTGCAGATTCGTGCGCGGCGCGTGAAGGGTATGAAGTGCGGTTGAATACGATCCCTGCGCCGCTTGCCATAAAAGATAAAAGAATGGATGTACAATATGTTAAAAATGGCTGAGCTACAAAACGACAACACGCGCAATCTGCTTTCAGATATTAAGCTACTGGAAGGCTTAAGCCTCACGCAGTTAGATTGGGTGGCGCGGCGGGCGCATCGTAAAATTTTTACGACGGGCGCCAACGTGCTGACGATTGAACAACCCGGCGAAGCGGTTTATATCATCTTGCATGGCACGGTGAAGATTCATGTGGAGCAAGGCGAAAGAGACGTAATTCTCTCGATCTTGGGTAGCGGCGATTTGCTCGGCGAAATGAGCTTGATTGATAGCATAGGACGTTCGGCGAGCGCCGTGACTTTGGAAGATACGCTGATGTTGTGGATGGATCGAACGACCTTCAATTACATTTTGGATAATTTTCCTGCGGTGGCGAGAAACTTGGTGAAAATTCTCGCGGCGCGCGTGCGGCTTTCGGATCAGATGATTCAATCGCTGGCGACTTTGGATGTAAACGGCAGAGTGGCGCGTCAACTGCTGGCTTTTGCAGAACGTTATGGCAAAGATGTGAAAGACGGCGTGCAAGTTCGCATTGCCCTAACGCAAACCGATATTGCAGATTTGGTGGGCGCTTCGCGCAAGCGCGTGAATCAAACAATGGTCTTTTTCAAAGAGCAAGGGTTGCTGAGCGTTGCGGAGAATGGAAGAATCGTCATCCATGATAAAGCTGGACTGGCAAGGTATTGCGATTAAGAAGTTAACTAACCGCCGCTTATGAAGCGGCGGTTAGTTTTTATTTTATTCACAAAACGGAATCGTATCGGAATTTTTGTTGGCGTTTAATGGCAAACCAAAATAGGGGGATGGATCGTACGTGTTTTTAATTTCCAACTCGTTTGTATAATTTCCAAAACCATCATCTTTGACAACGGAGACGTGCAAGTGTACGCCAACCGGATTGGCTGGATCGCCGGAATAATTGCCCATTAAACCGAGGTAGGTTCCGGCTTCTACATAAACCTCGCTTGTGCCTGCTGGGAATTGCTCCGCGATAAAAGAATTTCCATTGGCGTCTGCCATGTGTGTGTAGTAGACCCAAATTTGTCGGCTCGGTTGAAGCGGATCTTGCGGCAGGCGGATGATGACGGAAGATTTCCAATCCGCCGCGCGGGTTAAATAGCCCGCATAAGCGGCGGTGATTGGGACAACGCCCGGTTCCGTCCCGCCGAAAATATCAATCCCGGAATGACGATGCCCTGGGCGAAATGAATCATCCCAGATGAAGCCGATCAAGCCGTTGGTGGGGAAGACGAATGGCGCCCCGTTGCAACTGGTTCCGGCTTTCATTCTATATTCAGAGAGCGAGTTTTGATCGTAAAACCAGGCGAGGATTTTATCGGTGCGCGGGGAGGAGCGATCTATATAGGCTTTGTATATATAAACTCCGGCGACGAGGATCGCCACGCAGAGCGCGAGCAGGATGAATTTTTTAGACATTCGGACGATTATAAGCGGACTCTTTTACTGAATAGCGGACGAAAACGGAAGCTGGCGATCATGTCCGTTTCATTCCGTGAATCCGTTATAAAGTCCGTTTTTTGCTCTTTTACGAAATAACTGACGAAAACGGAATCTGGCGCCCATGTCCGTTTCATTCCGTGAATCCGCTATAAAGTCCGCTTATTTGCTCTTTTACGGAATAACTGACGAAAACGGAAGTTGGCGCATGTCCGTTTCATTCCGCGAATCCGTTATAAAGTCCGCTTCTTGCTCTTTTACGGAACAACTGACGAAAACGGAATCTGGCGCCCATGTCCGTTTCATTCCGTGAATCCGCTATAAAGTCCGCTTTTTGCTCTTTCACGGAATAACTGACGAAAATGGAAGTTGGCGCCCATGTCCGTTTCATTCCGTGAATCCGCTATAAAGTCCGTTTACCATGAAATTCTTACGGAAATTTTATTTCCCGCTATCTTTTTTCTTATACGCGGCATTTAATATAGGCATATCTGTAAATAAAAAATAAAGGAGACTTAAATTATGTCGCTCTACATTCAACCTTATCCCTACCGCCGCACGCTTCGCCGTTTAGCCGCTGAAGCGCAGATTATTCATCCGCTGGGCGTGAACGTCCGCGAGGAAGACGACGCTTATGTGCTTTCCGCTTTGGTTCCCGGTCTGAAAGCCGAAGACCTGAACATTCAAGTTTTGGAAAACGCAGTAAGTATTGAAGGCGAGTACAAAGCCGAAGAGACTGAATATCTCTTGAACGAATTGCCAAACGGTTCTTTCCGCCGCGCTTTGCGCCTGCCTACCGAAATTAATGCGGAAGGCGTGGAAGCCAAAATTGCCGAAGGCGTATTGACTTTGACTTTGCCAAAAGCGGAATCTGCCCGCCCGAAGAAAATTCAAATTTCCGTGAATTAATCGTCAGCTTGAGAAAGAGGCGCAAGGTCTTGCGTCTCTTTTTGTTTTAATCAGCCGCTTAACCTCAAACGTGTATAATTCTGCCATTATGAATTTTGGAGCGAACTGTGCGCGTTAAATTAATTCTTCTGACCATACTAGCTTTGGCGTTGAGTTCATGCGGTCAACCGGCTACTCAAGTAGCTGGTCCTACCGCAGTCCCGACCAATACGCCCATTCCAACGGCTACGATCATGCCAACTTTATCCACGCCTTTGGCGATTTTGGTTGTGCCGGAAACGCTTGATCAACCCACTTCCGATTTATATCAAAAAACGATGTACGATCTGGCGCAACAATCGGGCTTTCGTTTCCAAGTCCGTAACGTGCTTACGCCGGAAGACCTTGCCGATAGCACCTTGAAGGTTGTCGTAGTCTTACCGCCCGATCCGGGCGTGGCGGGCATGGCGGCGAGCGCGCCCAATGTGCAATTTTTGGCGGTGGATATTCCAAACTTAACCGCCGGCGGTAACGTCAGCGTTTTAGCGCCCAACAATGCCGTGGAAATTCCCGCCTTTTTAGCGGGCTATGTCGCCGCGATGTTGGTTGAAGAATATCATATCGGCATGTTGATTCCCAAAGACGACCCGAACGCGCAACTTGCTTTACAAGCCTTTGCCAACGGAAAAAAATATTATTGCGGTTTGTGCAATACGTTTTACATGACGACCATCACCTACCCCACCTACGTTGAAATTCCAGCGGATGAAGATCCCGCGCGTTATGGCGGATACGCCAACGTGTTGATCAACGACCGCGACGTGGACGCGCTCTATATTTACCCATCGCTCGCCAATGCGGATTTTCTATCTTATGTCGGCACTACCGGCGTTTTATTGATCGGCACAACTCTAGCAGGCGGCGCTCGCCCGGGCGGCTGGGTGATGACGATTCAACCGGATTCGCTCAAAGCGATTCAACTTGCCTGGCCCGATTTGATTGCCGGTCAAGGCGGGCAGACGGTTCAATCTCCCATTGGGCTGGTGGATATTGACCCAAGCATTCTCACCCCCGGAAGAGAAAGATTGGCGCGCGAAACTTTAGACGCGCTCCTCGCCGGAAGAATTTTGCCGGTGGGTCCATAAAATAAAAAAAGGCGGCGACTTGGACAAGTCGCCGCCTTTTTTTATTTAGAACAAAGCGATCCATTCACGCTTCACCAGCCACGCCATAGATTTGATCACCAAAGCCATTGGGCTGATGGAGGTTGAAATTTGCTCGTCCACGCCTGCTTCCGTATAATTGAAGAGATATTGATCGTCTTCCGAGGGAGCTAAGAGCAACAAAGCGCCTTGCGTGGTAGCGCGTAATTTATGACAGAGATCCAATTTAGCGGACGGCGATAATTCCAAATTGACGACGATCAAAGCTGGAGATAGCGCCAGCGCCGTTTGAAATGCGGCTTGCGGAGTCGCTTCGCTCACTACGCGGCAATTCTTTTGCTGAAATAATTTTTCCCAAATTAAGATCCGCTCGGCGTTTGTTGAAACGATGAGCACAGTGCGGGCATTCGGGTTAGTTCTCCAGGCGACCATGATATTTTTCCTTTCGACTATTATGTAGCATTAGGCGCTGAAATTGACGGTTTCGGGCTTACCCCATTGGTACTAGGTAGTCGGTCGAAATAAATTTTACAAACCATCGCTCAAGGCGGCGTCCCCGCCGCCGAGGACGGCGGCTTGAGCAGGGGTTTGTTTTCTAAATACTTACGATCGACTACTTAGAAAATTGGTTTGCATAAATCCTTGACACTATTTTTATTTGCGTGATAAACTCTCGCCGCTCTCAAAAAGCAAATTTACTGAAAGGAGGCGCACGCTTCATGATAATGAACAAATTACCCAAATTCACGTTTTTCATCGGCAAAGCCGATTTTGATTCGCGTAGTGCGCCTGTCGCTCGGTAGACCTTTCTAGTCGTCTACAGCCACGGCGTCACTACGACCCGTGGCTGTTTTATTTAATCCCCTTTCAGCCATGGGTTTAAGACCTGTGGCTGTTTTTTATTAATATTTTTGGAGGAACTATGTTAGATATTCAAACTCAGTTATTTGAAGCTCAGGATGTTCGTTTCGGTCCGATTGACTATGAAACCCATCCCGAAATTGAATCCAAATGGACGCATGACGCTGAATTTATGCGCCTCTTTGAATTGAAACCCGTCCGCCCGCTATCGCCTGCAATGGTCAAGAAGCAATATGAATCCATTGAAAAGGAGATGGAGGATGATAAGAACTTTTTCTATTTCACCATTCGCGCGCGGGAAGATGAACGCCTGATCGGTAAGGCGCTGGTGGAATGGATTGATTGGACTAATGGCAACGGCTTTTTGCGTCTCGGCATTGGCGCTCCAGAAGATCGCCGCAAAGGCTATGGCTCGCAGGCTTTGAGTATGTTATTGCGCTACGCTTTTGGCGAGTTGAATCTATATCGCGTTACTGCGGTTGTGCCTGCCTATAACGCCGGAGCGTTAAAACTCTTTCAGAACTTTGGTTTTATGGAAGAGATTCGTCGCCGCCAAGCCATGAATCGGGATGGGCAATTTTGGGATCTCGTCTCTTTCGGCTTGTTAAATGCCGAATGGCGCGAGCGACTCAACGGTCGAGGGTGAAGCGATGAAAGATATTTATCGCGGATCTCTCGTCCGCCTCTCCGCTCGTCCGGCTGACGTATTTTCAAAGGCTTTTGCTCAGTGGGATCGAGATACCGAAACGCACCGTTTAGCGGATAGCGATCCGGCGCAATTATGGTCTGAGAAAAAAATCAAAGAATTCATCGAGAAAGACGGCGAGAAAAATTCTCAAGCTTTTCGTTTTGCAATCTATACATTGGCGGAAGATAAACCGATTGGCTCTGTCTCTTTGTGGGTGAGTTCGTGGTCGCATGGCGAGGCTTGGGTCGGCATCATCGTTGGCGACCGCGAGTATTGGGGCAAAGGCTACGGCACGGACGCAATGCGTTTGGCGGTTCAATACGGTTTTATTGAATTGAACTTACGCCGCATTTCGCTGGGCTTACATGGCTATAACGAACGCGCTTTGAAAAGCTATCAAAAA